>DATEHJ010000091.1:0-11652 GCA_035279645.1 Gemmatimonadaceae bacterium | reverse complement strand
CTCGACGAGCAAGTTGGAAACTTGCTCAATAACATGGGGTTGGCCCACGCGCATCTCATGCAGTGGGACGAGGCGGAGCGCATCTATCTCGAGGCCCTCGCCATGTGCGCCGCTTGCGGCGACGTTCGGACGAGCTTCATGATCGAGATCAATCGCGCCGAGGCACAGATCAATCGCAAGCGGCACGGTGACGCGCAGGTGATCTGCGAGCGCGTGCTGCGTCGCGCGCGAGCGCTAAGCGATGCACGCGCGATTGCCGGCGCGCAAAAAAATCTCGGCGTTGTCGCGCGCGAGCGCGGCGCGCTGCCTTCGGCCGAAAGCTATTTGCAGGAGGCGTTCACCTCCGCCATGACCCGCGAGGATCTCCTCCTCGCCGCCGAGGTTGCGCGCGAACAGGCCGAGCTTTTCTCGGTGATGCGGCGCGAGCGTGAGACACTACAAGCGCTCAACACGTCGCACCGCCTCTTCAGCGAGCTGCGCGCGCAGCGCGACCTGGCTGACGTCGCGCGCCGGATGCGTGGCCTCGAGCAACGGTTCTACGACATCGTCAGCGCGTGGGCGCGGTCGATCGAATCCAAGGATCCATACACGCTCGGCCACTGCGAGCGCGTCGCCGATTACGCTTGCGCCATCATGCGTGAGCTCGACCCCGACCAGAACACGTTGTTCTGGTTCCGGATCGGCGCGCTGCTCCACGACGTCGGCAAGATCAATGTTCCGATCGAAGTGCTGAACAAGCCGGGCAAGTTCACGCCGGAGGAGCGCGCGCTGATGGAGAGCCATCCCGTCGCCGGCGTGGAGCTGCTCAAGGATGTCGAGTTCCCGTGGGACGTGTTGCCGATGGTCCGCAGCCACCACGAGCGATGGGACGGACGTGGATACCCCGATCGCCTAACGGGTGACGAGATTCCGCTCAACGCGCGCGTCCTCGCGCTCGCTGACGTGTTCGACGCCCTCACGTCCGATCGGCCCTATCGGGCCGCATTCGCCCCGCTCGAGGCGCTACGCATGATGCGCGACGACGCGGGGCGCGCATTCGATCCGGCGCTCTTCGCCGTGTTCGAGCGCGTCGTACCGAGTTTTCAAGGTTTTGTTGCCGCGGCCGCGGGCAAACTACCCGAGGTCAAACAAGCCGCCGCCTAACGTGGCAAATTCTGCCATTGAGAGTTTGTTACTTCTAAATACTCGTGATGCGCGTCACGGCTCGTGATTGGTATCGATGGTTATCTCCTGATGTACTCGCTCGCGGATTGACGCGAGAAGATGTTGTCGGCTCGAACGACGGAACCCTCTCAGACCGACGGAGAGCTCATGATGTGGAAGCGCTCCACTGTCGCACCGGTTGCTGTGGTCGCCGTTGCCGTGCTCGTGGCCTGCGGCGGCGAGCAGTCAACGCTCGTCTCGCCGCGGGTCGATGGGGCGCCGCCGTTAGGCGTCGTCACGAGTCCGTTCGGTGCCCGAGTCCGCCCTGTGCACCGGCAGGTCGGGCTGGCGACCGATGTGAGGTGGACGTTCGATGCCGATCCCTCGGGAACGGTCGCGCGAAATCCGGTGACGGGACTGACCATCACTGTGCCCGCGGGCGCCGTGTCGGCATCGACACACATCACGGTGATCGCGCTAAAGGGCGAGCCACTCGCTTATCGCTTCGAGCCGCATGGACTGCAGTTCGCCGTACCCATCGTGCTCACGCAGCAATTGCGCTCGTTGCGGATGAGCAGGTACTCAATGATGGCGCCGCAGCTCTTCGCCGGCTACTTCGCCGATGACTCGCTGCCGACCGATGCCACTACCGGCGACGCGCGCGTGATCGAGATTCTCCCCGTGCAGATCGATATCACGGCGCATACCGCCATTCTTCAGGTTCGTCACTTCTCCGGTTACACCGTTGCATCCGCGGCGAAAGACAGCGTCGAGGAGTCGCGCTGATGCGACCCACGACCGCGATGCGGCGCGCCGGACGCGGGCGCCACGCCACCGCTGTCTCCACGCTACTCGACGAGGCGCACCGCGCCGAGCGCGCGGGGCAACGCGAGCTCGCGCGGCGCCGTTACGAGAGCGCGCTCTATCTGCTCCGTTCCGACGCGGAAGCCGAGGAGGCGTCGCTGATCCTGCGCCGCATCGGGCGGCTGTATCTCGATGATGGCGACGTCGAGTCGGGACTCGATTGCGTCACGGCGGCGCTCGCCGTCGCCGAGGCGCGGGGCGACTCCGCCGCGATTGCGAACGCGAAGAACATCATCGCGATCAGTCACTGGCAACGCGGGCAGCTCGATGAAGCCGAGGCCCTGTATCAGGAAGCGGGCGGGATGGCCAAGATCGCCGGCGACGCACGCCTCCTCGCGATGGTCGAGCAGAACCTCGGCGTGATCGCGAGCATGCGCGGCGACGTACCGCGCGCCTTGCGCCATTACCGAATCAGCCTTGCCGGTTACCGGGCGCTCGGCCTCGACACGTATGTTGCAAATCTGCTCAACGATATCGGCCTCGCGTACGCCGACCTCGCTCGCTGGGACGACGCCGAAAGCACGTATCACGAAGCGCTGGCGTTGTGCGAGGTCTGCGGCGACGCCAGCGTCGCGCTGATGGTCGACGTCAACCGCGCCGCGATGCGCATCGCGCGCGGTGATTACGTCGATGCCCAGGTCGTCTGCGAGCGCGTGCTACAGGAGGCGCGGCCGCTGAACGACGTCCGCGTCTTGAGCGAGGTGTACAAGCATTGCGGCGTCATCGCGCGGGAGCTCGGACGCACCGAGGAAGCGGAGGAGTACCTGCGCGTCGCGTACGAAAGCGCGCTCCGCCGCGAGGATCTCCTCCTCGCCGCCGAGAGCGCCCGCGAACAGGCGGAGCTGTACACCACGCTTCGCCGCAATCGGGACGCGCTCCAAGCACTCAACGCGTCCCATCGGCTGTTCGCCAGGCTGCGGGTGCAGCGAGACGTCGCCGACGTCCGGCGTCGCATCGACCGGTTGGAGCGCCGCTTCCTGGATGTCGTTAGGCAGTGGGGTCAATCGATCGAATCGAAGGATCGCTACACTCTTGGCCATTGTGAGCGCGTCGCCGACTACACCTGCGCGATGGCAAAAACGATGGGCATCGACGACCAGACACTGTTTTGGATGCGCATCGGCGCGCTGCTGCACGACGTCGGCAAGATCGTCGTGCCATCGGACATTCTCAATAAGGCCGCACCGCTCACCCCCGCCGAGCGCGCGATCATGGAGCGACACGCGTCAGCGGGCGCCGACTTGCTCAAGGATGTCGAATTTCCGTGGGACGTGTTGCCGATGATCCGCCATCACCATGAACGCTGGGACGGCTCGGGCTACCCGGACGGCTTGAGCGGCGATGCAATTCCCATCAGCGCACGGATCTTGTGCGTCGCTGACGTGTATGATGCATTGACCACTCACCGGCCGTATCGCGCCGCCTATTCGCCTCAGGACGCACTCGAGGCTATGCGCGCAGATCGTGAACGGGTGTTCGATCCGTATGTGCTCGACCGCTTCGCGCGCATCCTCGAATCGCTCCCCGCTCCAAGGGCATTTCCGCCGCCCGTGCCTCTCTCAGGGCAGTCAGACACTATCGCCTCTCCATTCGCCGCATGATCGCTCACGACGCCGCCGTACGCCTCCGCGTTGCAATCGTCGACCACGGATCCGATGGAGTGGCGGAGGAGTTACGCGTGCTGCTTCGCGACGTCGAGGCGGTCGAGCTGGTGCCGGCCGCGATGCCTGACGAGTCGCGCGCGGTGTCGGCCGCGCCCGAAGTCGTGCTCATCACGTTAGGCGCGGCGGTGGAGTTGGGGATCTCGATGATGGCGGCTCGCCGAGCGGTACCAGATGCGGCGGTGGTTGTCGTCGTACCGTGGTTCGAGGAGTCGCTCTTCCTCAGCGCGATCCGGCTCGGCGCCGAGGACTGCGTGACGAGCGCGCAGCTCGACACGCCCGGCCTGCTCCGCATCTTGCTCGTTGCCGCGGAACGCCACCGCCTCACGTCTTCCCTTCGCGCAGCAGCGTTCACGGACGAGCTGACCGGCTTGTACAATCGCCGCGGCTATGTCACGCGTGCCGCCTCGCTGCTCAAGGTGGCCGAACCGAAAACCATCTGGCAGATCTTCTTCGACGTCGATGAGCTCAAAATCATCAACGACACCTACGGCCATTGGGCGGGCGATCGGGCGCTGATGGAACTCGCGTCCGTTCTTCGACAGGCGTTTCGCTCGACGGATATCGTCGCGCGCGTCGGTGGTGACGAATTCGCCGTGCTCGCCACGGCGCCTGCTGACGCCGCTCCGGATTCGTGGACGGCACGTTGGCGCGAGCCACTCGTTGCGCTCGCGACACGGAGGGATCTCCCGCTCTCGGTGAGCGTCGGTCTCGCACAGCCGGACGAGAACGGTCAGATGACCCCTGATGATCTGCTCACCCGCGCCGACATGACGATGTACACCGCGAAGCGACTGCGCAAAAAGCTGCTCGATGGGCGCGGCCTCCGGCCACCTGGACCGCTGGCCGTCACAGCATCACGCAGCTGGTAGGTGATAGCACAGAACCCCACGAAGGTCTCGCGGGGTTCTGCTTTTTTAACACCCATCGGCTATCCCCTAGCCACCGTCAGTCATCACTTTCGAGATCGGCATCAACCTCTTTCTCACCGATTTTTCGCTGTGCCTTGCCCTTCAGCTCCTCGGCCTTCCCCTTGATCTGCTCCCCTGAATCCCCGGTGATGCCGCCAACCGTGTTGCGGACGCGTCCCTTGACCTCGTCGGCGAGCCCCTCTCGCTGATCCTTGTAGCCGTCCTTGGTCAGATCGTCGGACATCTGCGCTGTCTCCTAGTGAATTGAGCCGCCCTCGCATCCACCCCAGAAGCGATCCAATTGCGGCCCTCGGCCGCGGGAAGGGGCAAGGCATATGCCCTAGGCAGCATCGCCAGCCCTTCGCGCGCCCTTGCGTCGATATATCACGTGATATATCGTTCCAACGTTCTAGATATATCTATGGTATATCGCAAGGAGACAGCTATGTTCGGCGCATTCATCGAGGATCTTGGGGATTGGGCGGGATGTGGTCGCGAGGGTACTGGACAGGGTCATCATCGCGCTCGGTGGGGATTTGAAGGCTTCATGAGCGACTTTTGGGGGCCCGGCGGGCCACGCGGTCGCGGCTGGAGGTCGAGAGCAGGCCGCGTCTTCGAACAGGGTGACCTTAAGTACGTGATCCTCAGGCTTCTGGCCGAGAAGCCACGCCATGGCTATGAGATCATCAAGGAGCTCGAGGTGCGGTTCGGAGGTGCCTACGCGCCGAGCCCGGGTACGGTTTACCCGACACTCACGATGCTCGAGGACCTCGGGTACGCACGGGCGATGCCCGAGGAGGGCGGGCGAAAGATCTACGAGATCACCGACGAGGGTCGTAAGCATCTCGAGGAACACAGCGCCACAGTCGACGACATCTTCGAGCGGATTGCCAAGTTCGTCGAAGGGTTCTTCGATGCGCCGATGTCCGACCTGAAGCGATCGATGGCGAGCCTCGCACGCGCGACGTTTTACGTCGCCTCGCGCTCACCCAACGATCGAGAACGGCTGGCGAAGATCAGCGATGTCCTCAAGCGGGCGGCAGCAGAGATCGAAGGACTCACTCAGGAGGAGAGCGGCTCGGCTAAGGGAGGAGAAGCGAAGCCGTAGGTCGAATCAGGCCGCTTTACCGGCCTGAGCGCTCAGCTAGATTGGGGTCTTGGGTCGCGGCTCTCTATGCGTGACCCATTTTTGCGTTGCACTATCCTGTAGATATGCCCGGCTTCAGGTTGGGTGCAACGAGACTCGGGCGGGCTACGTCCCGCCAAACTCGATGACTGCAGAGCCCCTTCGAAAGGGCGGCGCGAGCGCCGCCACGGAGGCCTCGCCGGCAACGGCAACGGAGGCTTCTACTTCCGCGACGCCGAAAGAGCCCCCGCCTGGCGCAAGTGGTTTCTTTGCCGCGGTTCGGCCGCATCGGCAGAGTCTCGAGGCGCGTCCGAGCGGACGACGTCTGGCCGGGCTGTCGCTGATCGCGCTTGGCATTGTCTTCGGCGACATCGGCACGAGTCCGCTCTACGCACTGCGTCAGTGCTTCGACCCCGAGTATGGTCTCGAGGCGTCGCAGTTGAACGTGTACGGAGTGCTTTCACTCATTGTGTGGATGCTCATCGTTGTCGTGAGCATCAAATACATCGTGTTCATCATGCGGGCGGATAACCGGGGCGAGGGAGGTATCCTCGCTCTTCTCGCCTTGCTGCTGCAGCAAGAGCGACGCGTCGCCGATCGACGTCGTCGCTGGTTTCTCGTCTCACTGGGGCTGTTCGGCGCTGCGCTGCTCTACGGCGACGGGATCATTACACCCGCAATCTCGGTACTCAGCGCCGTCGAGGGCGTGCAGGTCGTACATCCGCATTTGCCCGAAACGATTATCGTCGTCGTCGCGTGCGTGATTCTTCTCGCGCTGTTCGTTTTTCAGCGATTCGGAACGGCGCGCATCGGTGGTACGTTCGGGCCGTTGATGGCGCTCTGGTTCGTTACCATTGCCGTCCTTGGCGCGGCAGAGATCTCGCGCGAACCGCGCGTGCTGTTCGCCCTGAATCCCTGGTACGGTCTC
Source organism: Gemmatimonadaceae bacterium (assembly GCA_035279645.1). Taxonomy (GTDB): domain Bacteria; phylum Gemmatimonadota; class Gemmatimonadetes; order Gemmatimonadales; family Gemmatimonadaceae; genus AG2. The sequence goes on along the minus strand of DATEHJ010000091.1, from coordinate 5,019 downwards.
CAGTTCTTCGGTGCCAACGGCAAGACCGGCTTTCTGGTGCTTGGCGCTGTCGTCCTCGCCGTAACAGGCGCGGAGGCGTTGTACGCCGACATGGGTCATTTCGGAAAGCGACCGATTCGATTGGCGTGGTTCTGTCTCGTCTTCCCCGCTCTGCTCTTGAACTACTTCGGTCAGGGTGCGCTCGTCTTGCGCGACCCGTCCGCTGCCTCGAATCCCTTCTTCCAGCTCGCACCGAGTGCACTGCTTTGGCCGCTCGTCATCATCGCGACCGTTGCCGCGGTGATCGCATCGCAGGCGCTCATCTCCGGCGCGTTCTCACTCACGCAGCAGAGCGTGCAGCTCGGCTACTCGCCGCGGGTGACTATCGTGCACACGTCGCACTCGCAGGTGGGGCAGATCTTCATCCCCGAAATCAACAATGCGTTGATGATCGGTTGTCTGCTGCTGGTGTTGGCATTCCGCAACTCGACGGCGCTCGGCGCGGCGTACGGCATTGCCGTCACCGGCACGATGGCAATCACGTCGATTCTGTTCTACGTCGTTGCGCGATCACGCTGGAACTGGTCGCTCTTTCATGTCGGCAGCCTAACGGCGGCGTTCCTCTTCGTCGACATCTCTCTGTTCTCGGCGAACGCGATCAAGTTCGAGCACGGAGGTTGGGTTCCCGTCGCGATCGCTGTCGGCGTGTTCACGCTGATGAGCACGTGGAAGAAGGGCCGCATGATGCTCAACGAGGTGCTGCACGCGGGATCGTTGCCACTCAGTCTCTTCCTCGACGATGTCGAGCGACGTAAGCCGCCTCGCGTTGCGGGGACGGCAGTGTTCATGTCGTCGTCGGCCGACGGCGTCCCCGTCGTGCTGCTACATCACCTCAAGCACAACAAGGTGTTACATGAGCAGGTCGTGCTGATGTCGATCCTCACCGAGGAGGTCCCCGAGGTGCCGGACGACGAACGCGTGACCGTGGAGCGACTCGAGCAGGGGTTCTATCGGGTCACCGCGCGTTACGGCTTCATGGAGACGCCCGACGTGCCCGAGGTACTATCGATCGCGAAGGCACAGGGACTCAGAGCGCGCGCACTGGATACGACGTTCTACCTCGGGCGCGAGCGAATCATCATCGCGGATCGGTCGCGGTACGGTCGCGAGCCATCACCCAAGCCCGGCGTGCGCCGGGCACCGGCTCCCAGCGAGGGGGCGCCACGCCCAATGCGGCTCGCCCGCTGGCGCAAGCGTCTCTTCGTCGTGATGACGCGCAACGCCCGCTCCGCCACGGAGTTCTTTGGCATTCCGCCTAACCGCGTGGTCGAGCTCGGGGCGCAAGTGGAGTTTTGATGTTATCCCGAGGAGCGCGGGGACGAGGACTCTGCTTGGGGACTCTTCGAGAAAATGCCGATCCCTCGCTTCGCTTGGGATGACAGCGTCACGCTATCGCCGTCGCGTCACGAGGAGCGCGTTACCGACCTTTCGTTCGCCGGTCGAGTCCGACGGGTGATTCACGACCTGAGCGCGGATGACGAGCGTCGTCGACCCACCGCCGTCGAGATTGAGTCCCTGCGCCACGCCTAACGATTGCATCAGCGACGCAAACTCGGCGAGTGACATCCCGGAACTGGATTCGCTGCGTCCGTCGACGGTAATTAGGTAGAGCTTCGAGCTGTCGCGCGAGAAACCGACGCCAGTGCGCGGATGGCGCGTCGTCGAGAAGCGCGGGAAAGTCCCCTCGAGGCGGTCGACGCTGTCAGCGATGCTGCGGCCGTCGACGACTAACCGTGGCCAGCCCCCGACGAGCGTGCAGAGTCGTCCGCGACGCGGAGTGAATGAGGTGATGACGTGGAGCTGCGTCGCCGGCCCTAACGACCCGGCAAGGCGGCGCACGACTTCGGCGCTCGCTCCGCTGCCAGAAAGCACGGCTTCGCCGGTGTGTATAGTCGTCCCCCCTCCCGGTCGCGGCGCTCCGGCAGCCTGCAACAGCACCGTGTCACCACGTTGCCCAACGACGCGAAGTGGCGCGTCGACCGTTACGCGGCCAGCGGAATCGGTTGGTGTCGTTCCATACGCCGACGTGTACAGCACGGTCGCATCGTCACGCGGTCGAGCGTTCACGCCGTCGAGCGGCAGTACGGCGCGCGCTGGTGGTGGCGTCAGCACGGCACCGGCGAAGGTGAACCGGTCGATCACCGGATGTCCGTCGCACGTGACTCCAAACTGCGAATGCACCGTGTGGAGCGAATCGAAGGGAGACTCGGTGATCGCGACGCCCTTGAGCACGGCGCCGTCGACGACCTGATTATTCTCGTTCTCGCCTGTCTGGAGGCTGAAGAAATCCGCGTTTACCGCCGCAATGACCGCTGTGCCTGCCGAATTGCGCCGAGCGACGATGGCGCTCGTGAGCTCCCGTCCGCGCAACGAGTCGAGCGCGTGCGCGGCCGCGACGGTGAGATCGGAGCGGCGAACATTCACTTCGACGACGTTTATGGTGAACGGTCCCTGATTGACGACGAGGCGACGATGCACGACGCCAGACGCGAGCTGCTCAGTGAAGACGCTGTCGTAAGGCTGGCCGGTAGCTTGCCGCGGCGGCCCCGGCGAGCCGCACGCCGCCAGCGCGAGGGCCGCGGGGACAAGCCGCCATATCGCTCGGTTGAGCATTTCGAGAACCTGGAGCGCGAACGCTAATAAATCCAGTATGGGCGCGTCTGGTTCTGCCACTCGGTCGCCTGACGAGTCCAGTCTCGGAGCAGGTCGTCGATAGTGCCCTGCTCGACCGCCCGGCGCAGCGCGTCGGTACCGGCCAGCCGATCGATGGAGGGACGCCACTGCCATTCCGCTCGGTGGCGACGGTAGATCGCGCGGAGCAGCCGCACGCCGAGTTCCACCGGGCGCACCACGTTCCGGTCGGTGGCCGATACTTCGATCATCGGGATCGTCTTGCCACCGAACTTATAGCCGCCACCCTGCTCGATGGTGCGAGACGTCGAATCGAAATGCACGCCCAACGCGAGTGCGTTCATCTCGTCCGCTATCGCGCCTGCATCGCTGAGCCACTCGGCGCCGATCAACTGAAACGGCTTGTCGGTGCCACGCCCCTCGGTGACGTTCGTCCCCTCGAAGAAGACGGTGCCGGGATACAGGAGTGTTGCGTCGAGTGAACGCAGATTTGGCGAAGGATTCACCCAGGGGATTTTCGTCTCGTCCCACCACATCGATCGGCGCCAGCCGCGCATCGGGACGACCGAGATGTCGGCCTTCACCTGTCCGGTGCCAACCAAGTAGCGCAGTAGCTCGCCTGGAGTGAGTCCGTAGCGGAGGGCGACAGGATACTGTCCGACAAAGGAGCGGAAGCGTGGGTCCAGAATATTTCCATCCGCTCGATCGCCGCGAATCGGATCGGGACGATCAAGAACGATGAATTTCTTGCCGAGCTTACCCGCCGCCTCCGCGGCGAGGGCCATGGTCCATTCGTACGTGTAGACCCGCGCTCCCACGTCCTGGATGTCGTACACGAGCACGTCCACGTCACGGAGCATCTCCGGCGTCGGCGCGCTCGTCTCGCCGTAAAGCGAGTAGATCGTGACTCCGGTGGCCGAGTCGGTTGCCGACGACACCGACTCTCCTGCTTTGGCGAGACCGCGCAAACCGTGCTCGGGACCGAAGAGTGCCGTTAGGCGTACACCGGGCGCTCGATACAGCAGATCAATCGTGCTGGTGCCGTGACGATCCCGGCCGCTGTGGTTCGTGATCAAGCCAACGCGCTTGCCGCGAACGAGGTGCAGCGAGTCGCTGAGGAGTACTTCAATACCAGGAGTGACCCCCGCCGCAGATTCGGCGCCGCCCCGCGGCATGCCCCGCACGCAGGCTGCAAGGGATGCGATGGCGAAAACGAGCGATGCGCACTGTTTCATGTACAGCGAAACTAATCTGCGAAGGAGGGGCCAGCCCCCAGACCTCTCAGAATCGAGACAGATGCTTTCTACCGCCGCGCGGGCAGCGTTATCGACTGGCGCGCGCTGTCACGGAGTATGTCGAGCTGCGCGTCGCGGAAGCGAGGCAACGCAACCGTGACCTGGTCGGAACTGTCGTCCGGTCGCACTGGCTGGCCGTCTACCGACAGCACGACGTCGCCAGCGCGGACCGCCCCGCGCGCCCATCCCGGCACGCCGATCACGAGGAGACCGCGCTCGCTCCCCTTCCCAAGGTACGAGGCCAACTCCGCACCGACTGGAACCATGCGCAGCCCGGCGATGTCCACCGCCTCCGCGTTCGAGGCGTCGTCCGGCATCGCTCTGGCGCTCATCACGTCTGCGCGAGGTGTTCGCTCTCGTAACAGGGTCGAGCTGTAAGGAACCTTGGGTGGCGTGGGTCGACGCAATCTGCTTGGCTCGAGCGGCTCGACATGAACTGGCTCGATCGGCTCGACGCGGGGTGGCTGATCGTCATCCTGTCGGTCCTGCCAAACGCGCGACCGATTGAGGCCACGACCGAGTCCCTCGAGGGCGCGACCCGTACCCTGCATGGCGCGCTCGATGGCATCACGTACCTGTCCGCCGATGAGCGCTCCGTCGAAGCCCGGAAACATGTTCATGCCCATCGCGTCGCCACCGAACATGAAGGAGTGGCGGTGTGAGAGCTCGGAGGCTCGCACTGCCCGGAGCTTCATGTCATGGTAGCGGCCGTTCGCGTATACGCGAAGGTCCACATCGTCGCCGGGACGAATGCGACCGATTTCACGCTGCAGCCGACGAACCTTTGCGCTGCCCATGAATTCGTCATCGGAGTTTTCACGTCCGGTGCGCAGATCGATGCCGTTGATCTCGGCAATACGGTTGCCTTCTTCGACGCCCGCACGACCCGCCGGTCCCGAGTCGTCGACGAACATAACGAGCACGCCGAGACTGTCGCGCCGGCTACCAGTAGATCCGACGCCAAAGCCAAGTGCCGCGCGTTCCTCGAGGTCGGTGCGCGACAAACGACGACGTCCGTATATCGAGTCGGAGTCGGCCGTTCTCACGCGGACGG
>DATEHJ010000090.1:0-4787 GCA_035279645.1 Gemmatimonadaceae bacterium | reverse complement strand
TTGGCGAACGAGGTGCGCGCTGTACGCCCTGAATCCTGGCGCGGAGACGGTGAGCGCATAGTCGCCGCTCCCGTTAGGCCAGTCGATGGTGTAGGCACCGGTGGCGTCTGTGGTCGCCGTGCGCGGTGACGCGTCGCTGATGCGCGTCACAACGACGTCCGCGCCTCGGATCGGCGCGCCGCTGTCAGTTGTCACACGGCCACGCACGATGTCGTGGCGCGCCGCCGACGGCTGCTGCGAACGGACACCGTTAGGCGCGGCAGCCGCGAAGAGCGCCGCGGCGATGAGGAGTCGGACCACCAGTGCCTCGTGGCGATATTTGCCATCAAGACACACAACCCGCCCGTCGTGTTATCGGGAGAAAGTAGAGGGTGGAGAGTCGAGGGCGGAGGGAGCGGGTGGAGGATTTGTCATCCCGAGCGAAGCGAGGGATGACGAGAGTGGGCTCTTCAGGAATTCCGGGAAATGTGCAATCGCGAGCAGGAGGTGGAGGACGCAGCTCACAAAGGTTCATTTCGGCTCGTTGCGCATGGTGTCCTCTGCTGCGAGGACCGATTCGTGGAAATCCGTTGCATCCGCTGCATCCGCACAAACCCTTTTCATAGTGGCCACCTCGGCGTGGCGGTCTGGCCACGATGACGAAGGCTTGAACGGAATTCCTTGAAGAACCCAAGAGTGCTCTACTCGCTGCCCTCGTCCCCCTGCGCTCTACCCTCTACACAGGCGGACACTGGTTCGTTCGCACGAGCCGGAACCGTTTCGCGACCATCGCCGAGTCGGCGCCGTTCTGATGCTGCAGCTCGCGCAAATAATGATCCTGTTTGTCCTTCGAGATCGCGCAGAGCATTTCGGCGAACATGTCATTCTCGAGATCCGAGACAACGGGTCGGATCCGCGCGAGCTCCGCTGCTGCCTTGGGACGCCATCGCCGGGCGATTGCGTGGAGACGACGCGTCTCCTCGTCCGAGAGCTGGAGACGCTCGAGCGGTGTTGGGATCTGCTCGAGCTCCACCCCCTCCCACCGACGCCGACTCGGATCGCGTCGCGGTGGCTCCGTACGCGCTCCGGCGGCCGGATGCCACCACGCGCGATCGGCGGCGACGCCGGCGGCGCCGCCGGCGACGAACGCCACGAGGAGGAGGCCAAATGCGCGGAGCCAATCGTTGCGTGTCGTCATCGCTGAACGCTCATGGTGCGCTCGTCCCATCCAACGCGACGCCGAGGTCCACGAGCGACGGCGTCGTCGGCGAGCGCAAGAGATCCGTCAAACGGCGTGGAATGCCCATCGCGTCCGCGGCGGAGACCGAACGCACCGCGGCGCTCGAGGTCCGGACGCGCGCGACGGTCGAGAGTGCGACGGCGAAGACGAGCCCCGCGGCGAGCAGCGTCGGAATCGACCAGTCAATCAGCGTGCTGGCGATACTCGTCCGCTCCACGAATCGTCTGGCGAGGGCGCGTCGCCGGGCGTCCATCGCGTCGCGCGCGATCGCGCTCGCCCGCGCGTCGATCCCGGTGCCGCTCGCGAATGGATCGAGCGCCGAGAGATCGATCAAATCTTCGTTAGGATCGTTAGGCATCGGGGAGCTCCGGTCGTTCTCGTATACTCAGAAGCCGCCGCAGCTGCTTCCGCGCTTTGAACAAATGTTGACGGCACATGCCACTCGTCGTTCCGACGATGACCGCGATCTCGTCATGCGTTCGACCCTCGACATCGTGCAGCAGAACGACCTCACGCTGGACCTCCGGCAGATGCGAGAGCGCGATCTGCAAATGCTCACGCAACTCGGCCAACTGCGCATCCCGCTCCGGACTCTCGTTGCTCCATGCGGTATCATCCTGCAAGGCGATCGTGCGATTGTTTGGTCGCCGCGTGCGGAGGTTATGTGCCAGATTGCGAACGATGGTGCAGAGCCACGCCGCGAACTTGTCCCGCTGCCGGCAACTCTCCAACCGCTCGGCCGCGCGGACAAAGGCGTCGTGCACCAGGTCCTCGGCGTCCGCGCGATTGCCACTGCGCGCCAGCGCAACCGCGTAGGCGGCGCGGTAGTGGCGTCGCACCAGAATCTCGAACGACGAGCGATCACCGCCCGCGGCCGCGGCGATCAACCGCGCGTCGGTCGGCTCGGTAAACGCGGGACTGATCGCCGGAGGTCCGCGGTCGGATGACAACATGTCTCCGGAGATGACCCATGTGGCGGCGCGAGTGTTAGCGGGCACGTAGAAGAATGTGAGGTGCTAGGGGCTAGGGGCTAGACACGGCAGCCCGACATTCTGTTAGCGCTCCAGCTTCGGGAGCCCTCATGATCGTTGGGACTGTAAACTGTTGGCTGTGCGAACGTCGGTGGAACCACCCGCCTCCGCCGCGGATTGATCGCTGCGTTCTCTCTCACCCCGGGAGAGCCGAGGAGCGCACTCCCGAGTGCGCAGCCGTCACGCGGAGCCACCACATGCTGCCACGACCAAGTACCACCATTCTCGTCGGCGCCTTCACCCTCATCGCGGTCGGCTGTTCCAGCGACCATCCACGATTCACGGAGGTGCGTGCCCCGATCTTCGAGCGGTCGGGAGCGTCGGGCACCGCGTTCGGAGACGATGGTCACCTCAACACTCACCTCGCGGGGAGGAACGAGAATCCTCCGCGCGACACGCGCGCGCAGGGCGAAGCGATCTTCCGCCTAAGCGACGACGGCAAGTCAGTTGAGTATAAGCTCATCGCGTCGAACATCGACAATCCGTTCATGGCGCACATTCACATGGCGCCCGTTGGCGTCAACGGCCCGATCGTGGTGTGGCTGTACCCGAGCACGGCACCTGTGCCCGGCCCCGCCGGGAGCGGCCGTCACGACGGCGAGCTCTCGCACGGCACATTCACTGCGGCAAACTTCGTCGGTCCACTCGCCGGCCACTCGCTCACCGATCTGCTGTCGGCGATCGCGGCCGGGAACGCGTATGTCAACGTGCACACGAATGACGGCGTGCACCCCGCCAACTCTGGCGCGGGCAACTTCCCGGGCGGCGAGATCCGCGGCCAGCTCACCGCGAAAGACGACGCCGACGATGACGAGAACGGCGACGACGCGCGCGTCATCAAGATGCTCGACGACTGCGATCCCGCGAGCTTCAATGCCGCCGTCGGCGCCGGCACGTGCGTCGGAAATGGCAAGACGACCTTCCAATCGTTCCTCGCCGAACTGCAGGCGACACAGGTCGCGGCGAAATGGGTATTCGTGCCGTCGATGTTGGAAACGGAGGGCGGTGGCGTGCTCAGGGCCAAGAACCTTGGTGGCGAGCAGCACACGTTCACGGCCGTCGCGCAGTACGGCGGCGGAATCGTCCCCGTGTTGAACGCGGCATCGAACAATCCGATCGAGGCGGCCGAATGCAAGACGCTCGAGGCCGACGATTTCGTTTCGCCTGGTGGGACGTACAAGGCAAAGCTCACGAAGGACGCGGTGCAGCGCTTCCAGTGCTGCATTCATCCTTGGATGCGAACGACCGTGCAGCGCGAGCACTAGTGAGTGTCCTGGCGATCGGTAGCGATCGCCCCCGATGGACCTGATGCCTAACATCGACGCCCTCTCGCCACAGCTGGCAAGAGGGCGTCGTCGCCGGCTCCGCCTTGACTCGGCTCTTCCGCCGAGGGTAGCGTGCACGTGTTGTCTCCCGCACCGAGGCGGAATGATTCGGTGCCGGCACGTGCGACGACGCTGCGTATCCTCCGCGCATGCGTCGCCCCCACTACGCGAGGAGAGGGGTTCCGTGGCGATGTCGATGCCCGCTAAAGCGTGGACGCTCGAGGAGCTCCACCGGCTGCCGGATGACGGCAACAAGTATGAGCTCATTCGCGGGGAGTTGTTCGTGACTCCGCCGCCTTCGGTCGACCACGAAGAGGTGCTGGCGCGCTTGAGCGCCATCCTCGCGGGGTACGTCGAGAGGCATGGCCTGGGCAGAGTCTATCATCCCCGCACGGTGATTCGATACGAGGGGTCGGAAGCGGAGCCGGACCTCATGGTTCGCCCGGTGGCGTTTGGCGTTCACGGGAACGCTTGGGAGGAGCTGCCTCCGCCGCGGCTCGTGGTCGAAGCGTTGTCTCCCACGACGCGCCGGCGAGATCTCGTCAACAAGCGCGAGTACTACCTGGATGCGGGCGCCGCAGAATACTGGGTGCTCGACGGCGAACGGTGCGAGATCCGTGTCATTCGCCGTGGGGAGTCCGACGTTGTCATGCGGGACTCACTCGTGTGGCGCGGCGTGGAAGCCGAGCCATTGGTGCTCGTCGTGGTGGCGCTCTTCCGCTGACCCCCTTGCGCCGGCCGCCTAACGAGCGCTGCGGTCAGCGCGCCCGACGACGTGTGCGATGCCAGTACGTCGCCGCCGTCCACGCGCCTAACGCCACCGTCCCGCGCGGCGATGTATCTGATCGTGCCCGATTCAGGAGTCTCGTTAGGCGCGATCGAGCGACAGTTCTCCGTGGGAGGCTGGCCAGCCTCGCTTGTCGGTCGCGACATGCAGCCGGTCCATCTGGTGTTGCCAAAGCTTCATGTCGAGCAGAGCCACGATTTGGCGCCGCTGCTCGACGGGCTGGGCGCTGGAATCGCTTTCGATTGCGGTCGCGCTGATTTCGGGAATCTGGCTGTCTCGCCGGAGGGCGGCGGTGCGCTCTGCCTCAATGCAGCCACACAGCAGGTCTACCTCCACGTCGACGAGGAGGGAACCGAAGCGGCGGCGGTTACGGGGTTTGAGATCGGCCTCACATCAGCACCGCCTCCACCGACTCAGTTCATCCT
>DATEHJ010000089.1:0-4085 GCA_035279645.1 Gemmatimonadaceae bacterium | reverse complement strand
GGAGTGCCGCCACTCCGCGTACTTGGCAATTCCGCGTCAATACGATTGGTCAATATGAGATCGTTGATGAGCAGGGTGGCGCGGTACGCACGCTGATTGATACGGCTGGCACGTTCTACACCTTCGGCGGGGCCACGCTCGCCGGTCCAACGGGAACCTTTCAAGTTCGCATTGTTGACGCAACGGGAACGGGCAACCGTCTCCGGTTGGCGGTCAATACAACGCAGGCCGCCATCGAGGCAGTCAACAACGCGGAGTCCAACTACGCGCCGCTGGCGCTGAACGCGAGCGCAATTAACACCGCGCAGACCACGAGTTTTGTTGTTGGCGTGGAACCAGGGGGCGGGGCGCTCCTTCGCGTCGGTGGGCCGACATACATCAAAGGCTCCCTGTCGCTCGGTGGCGGGAGCTTCGCGGGCGGGTTGCTCTTTACCAATGGAAGCGGTGCTGGGTGGGCATGGGTGCTGTCGGTGCAGCAAGACACGGTGGGGTTCTATGACTCCGGCGGGGCCCCGATGCTCGTCGCGAACAAGCCGGGAAATGTTATCAACTTGAATCTGCCTACTTGCCTGACGGGAGCCCTCTCCACGACGTCAACGGCGGATTTCGGCAGCTACGTGGTCATCCGTGGGACGAACAACACCAACAGCAATCTGATCGTGTGCGGCGATGCGGTGAATAGCGCGCGATTGCTGGTCGGGAATTTCAGCGCATACGTGGAGATGATGTTCACGGCGGCGGACAATGCCACACCCCGGAATGTTGATTTCACGGCGGCAGGCTATCAGTTCAACGGGGGTGCGGTGGTCATCCCCACGGCAGCGGGGCTGTGGCTGACGACGCCGTTCACGCCTGCGACGAGCGCGGCGGCTGGTACGAAGGGCCAGTTCGCGTGGGACGCCAACTTTCTCTACATCTGCGTGGCGACCAACTCGTGGCGGCGTTCCACGCTGTTCTCGTTCTAATTCTCTCTCTCGGAGACTCTCATGGCCGTTAGTCAGTCCCGCCTGGAGTCCATGCTCGGCGTGGACCCGATCTTTATCAGCCGATGCGCGCCAATCATGTGTGATGTGGCATCCACGGTCCTCGTGGAGACGGGCATCGGCCCAACCCATCAGCAGCGGGCCGATTACGCGCGAAAGGTGATTGCGTCGCCGTCGCTGGCGGCGATACAGGCCGCGCCGTTTCTCGCACAGACGACGAACGTCGCGAGCACGATTTCGTTTGAAGACACCGGCATCACCACGACCGTTACGGACCCTGCATTGCTCTCGCAGATCAACGCAAGCTGGAACGACCTCTCGGGCATCGATACCGGCAACTAAGAGAGACTCCATGAAGAATCGGAATGGGCGCTTCGGCGCATTCGGTGACACCGCCATCCACGTGCCGTTCACGGGCCGCATTCGCGAGCGCTTCGATCAGCTCGCGATGGAAATCACAGCCCTGAATGCTCGGCGCGACGAAATCCTCCGCACCGTCGTCGCCAACGAGGTCGATCCCGCGAAGGTCGGCGAGTACTCCGTCGAGATCGGCGCGGGCGAGATCGTGCTCATGCCGTCGCAGAAGGCCGCGCCGCAGGAGGATCGCGCTCCGGCGCCTGAGGTGTCCAGCACGCCGTAATGCCCGCGACCGCCCGTCGTTCCTCGCCCCGTCAGACGTTACAAGCCGGGACGTGGAAAGGCGTGCGCGATACGGTGGAGCCGTACGACGACACGCCCGATCTGCTCGTCGATGCGACGAATCTGTACATCCCGGATCCACCTGGGGGCAGCGCCGCGTTCGCGCGCCCCGGCTTCTCGCTGCTGCACAATCGCACGCCGCTCATCGCAGGCGCGCGTGGGCAGATGGCGTACAGCCACATCGCGATGGATGGCACCAACTACAACTTCCTCGCGATGGGCGGGCGGTTGTTCCGCGTCAGCAACGATCAGTTGACGTTCACCGATGTCACGCCCGCTGCGCCGGTCGCGATCAGCTCGGCCATCACGACGCGCGTGAAGATGGTCTCGCTCGGCGACCGGCTGATCGTGAGCGATGGTGTGAACCGTCCGTGGATGGCGACCAATCTCGGCGCGACGCCCATCACCGGCACGAACATCGACTACGACGGGGCGAACGTCGCGTGGGCGTGCCAGGACATCACGATCTGGAGCGGCGCGCTCGTCGTGGCCCTGAAGCACGTCGCCGGAGTCTCGCGACAATCCGATCTCTCGTGGAGTGAGCCGGGACAGCCGGACGTCGGGTGGCAGCAGCTCAACTTCGATAACAACTGGACGCTGGAGCAGACGGGCAGCTCGCCGATCTATGCGCTCTGCGGCACCAACGTCGCGCTCTACTACTGGCGGCAGCGCTCCATCGGCGCGATCTCCGGCGCCATCGGCCCCGACCTCGCCACGACGAGCACGCACGACGCCGTGTCGTTCAACGTCGGCACGCGCGCCCCGCAGTCCATTCAGACGTTCGGCAACACGATTTACTTCACGGACACGCTGGGCCGTCCGTGGCGCTTCGTGCTCGGCAACTCGCCCGAAGCGATCTGGCTGAACATGCGCGCGGAGGTGGACGCGCAGTCCACGGGCTTCCCGCAAGTAACGAGCGTCGTCACGACGAGTGCGTTCGAACCGACGCTGAATCTCTACCTCGTCGCGATCTGGTCGCCGCGCCCCGTGGAGACGCAGCCCTGCGTGCAGATGTACGCCTTCGACGCGCGCTCGGGCATGTATCTCGGACGCTGGAACATCAAAGGACCAGACGGCGTGTACATCGAAGCGATGGGGGTGTTCCTCGATGCGTTCGGCGGCGCGCGGCTCATCGTGCTGGGCTCGAAAGACCCGGGCGGCGGCAGCGGCTACGTGTGGAGCTTCAACGCGCTCTCCACGGTCACGAACCGGATCACGACGGAAGGGCCCGCGCCGGTCACGTATATCACGACGGAAGGCGGCAGTCGCCTCACGACGGAAGGCACTCCGGCAGTGTACCTCGATGATACCGACGTCCCGGAGCTGATGGCGCGCACGCAGCGCCTCGGCTACGCATCGGATGTGATGTGGCTCGTGGATCGCTGCACGGTGATCACCGGCACGCCAACGCCCATCGAGGTGCGGATGCGCAGCTCGACGTCGTTGAACGTGCTCCAGGGCACGCCGTCTCCGTCGCCGAGCGTCGATCAAACGTATCGCCTTGTGTGTGGCTGTCGCGTGCTCGGGCGCGGCACCGAGGTCGAGGTGCGCGCCATGAGCGCCGCCTCGCAGTGGTCGCTCAATCGCGTGCAGATCGTCGCCGTCGCCTCGCAGGCCAGACCGGAAGACGCATGACAGAACTATGACGGTCATCCAGTTCGCCCGCCCGCCGTATACGAAACGCGCGGTCCCGGAGGAGTACGACCGTGGGTGGATCGCCATCGAGCTGGGCAACATTCAACGCTCGATCCTTCCGGCAACGGTCAAGACGGTGGTCGCGGGCGCGATCACGCCGACGGCGCAGGATCACTTCCTCATCGTCAACGCGAGCGCGGGGCCGGTGACGATCACGCTCCCGATCCCCGGTCGGGTGCATGGCTTGGTGCTCACGATCAAGCGCATCGACAACACGCTCGCCAACGCCGTGACGCTCATCGGCACCGTCGATGGCGTCGTGAATCCCACGCTCGCGACGCAGTACGCGACGATGACGCTCGTCGCCGACGACGCGAACTGGTGGAAGGTCTAACGAGTCTCTAACGAGAGAACTCACATGAGCTGGCTTTCGAATATCGGACACGCCGTGAAGAAAGGCGTAACCGATGTCGGGCATTTCGTGGGCAACGTCGCGACGAATCCGTGGGTGGACGCCGGACTCGCGGGCGTGCTCGCCTTGACCGGCGTCGGCATTCCGGCGAGTGCCGCGATCATGGGCGGCACCAAGGGGCTCGGCGAGCTGATTAAACCCGGGGGCAATCTCGGGAATGCGGCGAGCGGAGGACTCAAGGGCGCCGCGCTCGGCGCCGGAGCGAGTGCGCTCGGCGGCGCGTTGAGTGGCGGCGGGAACATTCTCAGCAAGCTCCCCGGCATCGGCTCCGGCGTGCAGGCTGTGTCGAAGTTTCT
>DATEHJ010000088.1:0-3653 GCA_035279645.1 Gemmatimonadaceae bacterium | reverse complement strand
GCGTTACGCAAAACGCGCCGGTTGGCGAGCGTCGAGTCAGAGATCGAGGAGGATAGCGCGTCGGTCGAGATGGATACCGATCGCTCTTTCCTGGCCGCCTCGATCGAGGCCGCGATGACGAAGTTGTCGCCGGGTGCACGTGCCGTCTTCGTTCTGCACGACGTGGAAGGCTTCACACACGAGGAGATCGCTCGCGACCTTGGCATCACGGCGGGCGGCTCCAAATCACAACTCTTCAAAGCCCGGGCGAAGCTGCGAAAGTTGCTTGCCCATCTCGTAGACGCAGCATCCGATGCAACAAAAACGAGGACTGACCGTGGACATGTCGCACCTGCCTGATGAGCGCCTCGCGGCGCTGCTCGACGAGCCGCCGACCTCGGCGGAGCTCGCGCATCTCGCGTCGTGCGAGTGGTGCGCGGCGGAGCGCGCGGCGCACCGAAGCTTGCGCGAGTTAGCAAAAGCGGAACAGACGCGCATCGGTGCGCCGCTCACCGATTGGGACTCGCTCGCGCCAGCGTTGCGCGCCGACGGCGTCATCGACACCGGCGAATGGCGTGTCGCGCGGCGAGCACGCCGCTTCAGCGGTGTGTGGTCTCAGGCCGCCGCCGCCATGCTGATCGCCATCGGCGGAATCGCGTATGGACGTTTCTCGACGGGCGGTCCGGTATTGCCGGACTCGACACCGCACGCTGACGTCGCGGTGATCCCGGGAACGGATTCGGTGGCGTTCTCCAGCGTCGAGCAGGCGCGTGCGGCGCAGGAGCGGTATCAAACGCTGTATCAGAGCGCGGCGCTTTATCTGGCGGCGCACGACACACTCGATCTCTCACCGGGGAGTCCGGCGGCAATTCGACGGCAATTAGCGACGCTCGACGAGGTGCGCGCCACCCTTCGTCAGGCGCTGACGGAGTCGCCGGCCGATCCGGTGATCAATGGCTACTACCTAACGACGCTCGGTCAGCGTGAAGCGACGCTGCGAGAGCTCAACGCCTCGCTTCCCGCGGGCGTGCGGCCGAACGTCTTCTGATGAATCGAATGCGGAGAAGTGCGGCGATGCGGCCTCGGTTGCGATTTGGTAGTGTCGGTGTTTCGGTGTGCGTGGCGCTGTCGGCGTGGCCGGCATCGCTGTCCGCGCAGCCGCCGGTGCAGGCGCGTGACAGCGATCGCGTTTATCGCTTTCAACTGCGACGCTCCGGTGACACCGTGTATGTCGACCAGCTGCGCGCGACGCGTCGGCAGCTCCGCGAGCGGCTCGATTCCATTCAGCACGAGTTCGAGGGGCTGCGACTGGACGCGCCCGATCGAAGCGACTTGGTGCGCGAGCTGCGCGCGCTCATCTCCTCACTCGGTGATCTCGGTCAGCTCGAGCAACATGCGCAGCTCGGGTTCGCCGACCGGTCGGCTGACGCGGCGCGCGAAACAGGACGAGCCGCGCGGGCATTTGCCCAGGTCCAACGGTCGTTACAGGGACGCATACGAGTGCCCAGTCAGTCGCTGCAGCCTGGGTGGATCGGCATCAGCGCCGAGGCGCCGCATCAGCGCGTCGTTCGAAGTGACAGCGCGTACATCCGATATTTCAGCTACCCCGAAGTCATCTCCGTCGAGCCGAACTCGCCCGCGGAGCGCGTCGGGATCGCACGGGGCGATCGTCTTCTTGCGTACGACGGCGCCGATTTGCGCGATCGCGAGATCAACCTAACGAGGTTGCTGCAGCCGTCGCGCCACGTGACGATCACGGTGCGTCGAGATGGTGAAGAGCGCGAGTTCATGGTCGTCGTCGCCAAGGCTCCGCCGCAGATCGGGGTTCGCCAACAGCTCAGCCTTCGTGACCTGTTCTCCGACTCCGACTCGATCCCAGTCCGAGTGCGCACGCCACGAGCGCCGATGATCGCACCTCCGGCGCCGGTCATGGTCCTGGGCGGTATGGAACCGGGATACGTCCCGGTGCTCGGTGCGACCCTCGTCGCCATCAGTGACGAAGCGTTTGGCCACATCTTCGGTGTCTCGAGCGGTGTACTCGTCACCCAGGTGTTCGGCGATCCCGCGGAGTCATCTGGACTCAAAGGCGGTGACGTGATTCGTCGCGCGGAAGGTCGAGAGGTCACTGAGGTCGGACAGCTTCGGCGGATCGTTGCCGCCCACGACAGCGATCGCGCCGTCGACCTCGAGATCGTGCGTCAGAAGAGGACGCGGACGATCACACTTCGCTGGTAGCCATCAGGGCTTCGCGCGGAAGAAGCTTCTGCCCTTCCGGGATCAGCGATTTGTGAATTGACAAGGCCGCGATCGCGCCGTCGGACGCCGATGAGATCGCGAGCTGCGGCCCCGGTACGATGTCGCCCGCGGCGTAGACATTGTGTACCGACGTGTGATAGCGGCTGTCGATCACGATGTGGCCGTCGCTATCGCGCGCGCAGCCAAGCTGCCGCGATAGCTTCGTCCCCGCGTCATCGGCGGGAAACTGCCCGATGGCGAGAAAGATCTTGTCGGCGTCGAGCAGCATTCCGTCGCGAAGCTCGAGACTGTGTATGATGCGCCCGCCCGTCTCGTAGACGACGCGCAGGATTGGCTCGGTGAGCACCGGAATGTTGAGCGCGTCGAGTTTCTCGCAGTACTCCGGTACGTCGAGCCCCGCCGGCTCGCCATTCGTGCAAACGATGATATCGCGAGTCCACGTCGTTAGGTTGAGTGCCATGGAAACCGCGCGACGTCCTCTCCCGATGACGACGACCTTCTTGCCCCGCGCTTCGTAGCCGTCGCAATCGGGACAGACGTGCGCGTTATGCCCGAAGGTGTGGGCGAAGCCGGGCACGTCGGGCCAGACGTCACGAATCCCGATCGCGAGCAGCAGCCGGCGCGCGCGCAGCGGGGTGCCCTTGACCGATGCGAGGGAAAACGTTCCCGCATTGTCCGTGTTCACGGCGACGACAATGTCGTCGACGAGCTCGACGCCGTAGCACCGACACTCCTCGCGTCCGAGCTCACGCAATGTCGCCGGGCGAATGCGCGGCAGCCCGAGAAATCCGTTGACGACGCGCGTTTCCCAGTTGCGTGGGTCGCCGCTATCGACGAGGACGACGGAGTGGAGATACCGAGCGAGCCAGATGGCCGCTGTCAGTCCCGCGGGTCCGCCACCAACGATAGCGACGTCGAAGATGCGTTCCATGCGCTCAGCGCAGGCGCAAATTCCGGGCTCGTTACCTCACGCGCCCGGGCGGCAGAGAATACAGGAGATGCAGTGTCTCCTTGTCCATTTCGGTGAGATCGAGCTGCGTGTTTTCGGGATACATGATCGTCCCACGGTTCTGAGAATGCCCCAGACCCAACGCATGCCCGATCTCGTGCCGGAGGATCTCGCTGATCTCACCAGGGGGGAACGTGTCGCCATCGCGGTCATGCAGCGCAACGATGACTTCCGCGTGTGTCACCCACGCGTTCTGGTCCGCAAGCCGCCGGGTCTTGCCGATTCGCATTTCGTCGACTGGGAACTGGTCGATCCATCGCACTACGATGTCGGCGCCGGTCGAGTCGGACGGGAATACAAAGCGAAGTGGAATGCCGGCCGTTTGCCACTCCAGGAATACGTCGCGAGCTGACTGAACGTACCCGACCCACCAATCGCGAACGTGAGGGTCGGACTGGATCCACACATG
>DATEHJ010000087.1:0-3797 GCA_035279645.1 Gemmatimonadaceae bacterium | reverse complement strand
GTTCGCTCCGGTGGACGCGGGGAGACGGACGGTGACACCGCCGGAGCCCGCATCGACCTTCAGTCGCTCGACGTTGGCGAGTAGCTCGAGCTCTGTGCCGCCGCTGCCGGCGTCGACGTCGACGCGACTGGCGCGCACGCGCTGGAGTCTCACGCCGCCCGAGCCGACATCCGCTTTCAGGTCACCAACGTCGATGTCACTGCCCTGGATCGAGCCTGAGCCAGTGTCCATGCGGAGTGTTTCACCTCTGACGCCGGCGATCGTCACCGACCCGGACCCAGTATCGAGATTGAGGTCGCCTTGCGCGTCCGTTACCGAGACGCTTCCCGAACCGGTGTCGAGTGACAGATGACCGCGGGTGCGCTCGGCGGTAATGTCGGAGCTCAACACCTCGACCGAGAGATCAGCGTCGACTGTCGTTATGCGCGCCTCGCCGGCGGCGTGACGAATGACGATCCGCTGACCGCGCGGAACGAGGACTCGCAAGTCCGCGTACGCGTCGAGGCCGGAGCCGGAGCCGCTGATCTCGACGCGATTTCGCTCTCGGCTCGAGTAGTCGCGCGAGTGATTATCTCCCCAAGTACCGTCGTCGCGGACGTTGACGCTCGTGTGGTTTTCGCGTCCAAGCTCCGAATACACGACATGGTTCGCCGGGTAGATCACGCGCAACGCCTCATGACCGCCGACATTGCCCTGCTCGATGCGAAGCCGGTCGGCGTCTCGGCCACCGCGCGTGATCTCGACGACGACGTCGGACCCGCTGCCAGATTCGACACGTAGTTTGCCCGCGAGGTTGTAGATCGCGACCGCATCACCCGAGAGCGTGCGGCGCTCGGTTTGCGCGGCAACTGGTGAGCTGAGCACGGCGAGCGTGAACGAAGTGACGAGCGATGCGATGAGCGCCGATCGGATGGCGAGCATGGTTCTCGACGTGGGGTGAGTGGTAACGCCAACGCCAAGTAAGACAGCACAACGACGGCGACGGTTGGAACGACGACGTCAGTCGACGTTCTCGATCGCCCAAGTCCAGTACACGCAATCCTCCGCGGTCATGTTGCCGCGCGGGGCGATCCGCGCATCCTGGTATCCGTACTGGCCGATATCGAGGAGATACTGGGCTCGGGAGAGGAGCGTGCCGCGACATACGCGATCTTCTGTCGCGGGGCTATCCAACTCTCCTTGATAACGCGAGAGGAGCTCACCGACGACGTGCGGCGGGATGCGATGACGCTCCGACGGGTACACGAAACCGAAGAGCACGAGATTGAGCAGCAGAACTTGCCACTGTTGCTCGAAGCGCTGCATCAGGCGCGCCCAGTCGATCGCCTCGGCGCACGATCGCAGTATGTGCATGATGTCGGCGCCGTCGTAGCGTTCGCGCTCCATAACGAATGACTTTTGCCAGAGCAGCTCCTCGACGGGCGCGATCTTCACCGGCATCCCGAGAATTTCGGCCTCCACGGCGTGCTCGAACCAACCCTCGTCGACGCGACAGAGGCCATTGCCCGAGCTGAAGACAAGATCGACATGATCGCTGCCTTGCTTGGCCTTCGCGAGCCAGTGAGGAAAGGTGAGTTGCGTCCAGTAGCCAGCGAGAGCGAGCGCCTCGAGCGCCCTCTCCACGTCGGCGCGCTTTACGAAGAGATCGAAGTCTTTCGTCTCGCGCACGATGCCGGTGTAATGCAGGAAGGCGTGCGAGCCACCGACGAGGAACGGTACCCGGGCATCGCTCAGCACGTGCAGCGTGCGGCGATAGAACGTGTTCGTGTCGCGTCCGGGGTCGTCGAAGGTGAGCTGATAGGCCATCTTACCGGGGTGAAGTGCAATTCCGAGGCTAGGCGACGGATGAGCGCTCCACTGGCCCGAATCTGTCGGTACTGGTGGTATCCGAACGAGAGAGGGCGAGATGGCAATGGGGCCGGACGTCGTCCGGATCGCGGCCGTAAGCGACATTCACTACGCGAAGGACTCGCATGGCCTCATGCAGCCGCTCTTCGCGCAGATCACTGAGAGCGCCGACGTGCTGATCCTCGCCGGCGATCTCACGGATTACGGACTCGCCGAGGAGGCGAAGGTCCTCGCGCGCGACCTCACGACAACGGTGAAGGTTCCGGTCGTCGCAGTGCTTGGTAACCACGACTTCGAGTCGGGTGAGGAAGTCGAGGTCGCGAAAATCATGGCGGACGCCGGTGTGAAGATGCTCGACGGGGACACCTTCGAGACGCACGGCGTCGGTTTCGCGGGGATTCGTGGATTTTGCGGTGGCTTCGGCCGCGGAATGCTCGGTGCTTGGGGCGAACCGATCATCAAGCAATTCGTGCACGAAGCCGTGAACGAAGCACTGAAGCTCGAGTCGGCTCTCGCCAGGCTGCACACCGATCATCGCATCGCAATCATGCATTACGCTCCCATTCGGGAGACGGTGGAGGGAGAGCCGCTGGAGATCTATCCGTTCCTCGGCTCGAGCCGTCTCGAGGAACCGCTGACGCGTTTCGACGTGACGGCGGTCTTCCACGGTCATGCGCACAAGGGAAGCCCCGAGGGTTCGACGTCGAAGGGCAGTCCGGTGTACAACGTCGCGCACCAGGTCCTGAAATCGTGTTACCCGGACAGGCCGCCCTTTCGACTGTTCGAGGTGCACACAACGCCGTTAGAGACGGAGAGTGGAGTCACGCCAATCGCGGATCGGCGCCGGTGGGGACGGCGGAGCACTGATCGCGGCACGGCGGCGCAGCAGGGCGACAACCCGTCGCCGAGTTAGCGTTTACTCAATTCGCGCTGCTCGGTTGGAGCCGCGACCTGGGCCTCCGGGAGCTCCTCTTCGTCGACCGACTCGGGCTCACGCGGGTGCGTAACGAAGTAGAAGTTGGCGCGGGCGAGATCGGCCTCGAGCTGCTCCTTGCGCGAGACGTCGAACAACGCGCGCACGGCTTCGGCGAAACCGGTATGGCAGGGATCGTACTCGATCTCGAGGTGCAGCTCGGTGCCGCCGGTGGGAGTGGGCGCGAAGCGGATGAGACCTTTGCAGTCGACCACCGCACCGGGCACGGATCGCCAGGCGATGACCACGTTAGGCACGTACTTGGTCACCTGGGCGTCCCACACCAACAGCTCACCGGTGGGTGACATGACTTCCCAGCGCGATCGCCCATCCTGGAAGTCGGTCACGGAATGCAGCGACTGAATGACGCGGGGAAAGTTCTCGAAGTCGCGGCAAAACTCGAACACCTCGTGAACAGGGCGATCGACGAAGGTGGTTGTGCGCAAATGAACGCGTCGTCGCGCGGCGCCCGCGCGGAGAACCCGACGAACGAGCGACGGCGCGAATGCGGCGGCGAGTAGCGCGGCGCCGGTGAGTCGAGTGACGATCGACGCTCGACTGCGGCGTGTCGACGCGTAACCGAACAGAGCGCCGGCGAGAAGAGCTTCGGCGATTTGTTCGATGGCGTGCGAAGGACCTTTTGTCGACGTGCTCACGGTTACCCCGGTGGCGATGCTGACCGGCGAAGGAGTAACCCTCCCTTCGCAAGCCGAGTGCCCGCACGGTCGAGGGCGCCACCCGTTTGTGCGACTTAGCGCCACCTTCGCAGTACGAATCGTTCCAGCCGCTCGAGAGCAACTGGCAAGTCTGACCGACCGAGACCGATTCGAAAGTGGTTCCCCTCGTGGTCGAAGCGCGAGCCAGGAAGTAGTAGCACGCCTTCCGTCTCGACGAGGTCGGCGCAGAAGCGGTCGACGGCGCCGAGTTCGTCGCCTTCGAGGCGCGGAAATCCAACGCTTCCCGCACGAGGCCGCAC
>DATEHJ010000086.1:0-3397 GCA_035279645.1 Gemmatimonadaceae bacterium | reverse complement strand
TTTGTCGATTTCGTCTCGCCTTGCTGGATCGAGACGTAGCGTCCAAGCGCGATGAGAAATGCATCGACCGACGGCACGCACTCCCACGTTAGGCGTAAGTGCCTCGAGTCCGCGAGCATAACGGGCTCATGCTGATATTTGACGCCGGAGCTGCCATACCACGTTTTGACGCGTGGAGAGGGGCGGGTGCGCTCTTCGGCGAGCGCGGTGGCGAGGCTCGCCGTCTCGCACGTCAGCTCCAGTTCCGCTAACCGCACGGTCTGCACGGAGGACGTGCGACTGTTCCTCGACAGCTCAGGAATCTCGCGCCGTTCCGCGATCGTGTGCGCGCCGCTGATTTCGCGATAAGGGATGAACGCGACCGTTAGATCGTCCGCCGGAAAGTGATAGTTGAGATAGGAGCGCAGGTGCACGTAGAGCCCGTTCTCATTCGCGCGCACGAGCCAATTCGAAGCACGAAATCGGGCGACGGCGAAACGACGCGCGAGATAGAGGCACGCGCCCGCGAACACCGCTGCGATCTGCAGAATGAGTGCATGCTCACGCTGCCCGGCAACGAACACGCCAACGCATACCGCGAGCAACAGTCCATAGGCCAGGATCGCGCGCACGCGTGAGTAGCGGTAGACGCGGTCATGGTCACTGGTGGGAACGTCCCGGTCGTGGAGGAGCTCCATGACCGGGAGACGGGTCGAATTGCGACGGCGTAACGTCGATCGTGCGGTTACCTGGACCCAGGCCAGACGATGCCTTGGTTCATCCGCGTTACAGGACCGATCCCTTTGTATACGAACTTCTGAATCCGCTTTCCCTCGTAAGTCTCGGTGGTGTAGATGTTCCCTTTCGAGTCGGTCGCGATGCTGTGCACGGCGAAGAACTGGCCCGGCTGACGTCCGCCGTCGCCGAACATCGTTAGGATCTTGAGCGACTCGCGATCCATTACGTACACGCGCTCGTTTCGGCCGTCGGCAAGGTAGATGTATTTCTGCTGTGGGTCGCGCGAGAACGCGATGTCCCACACCGAGCCATCACCGCGCGTGAGCGGGTAGACGCGCTGCTCCTTCACGAACTGGCCGTTTTTGCGAAAAACCTGGATGCGATCGTTCACTCGGTCGCAGACGTATACCAACCCGTCGAGCGTCGGCTCGACGCAGTGCACCGGATTTCGGAACTGCGGCGCGGGCGCCGCGTCCGGATTGTACGGACCCATGTTCGTGTCCTTCGGCGTATTGCCGTAGGCGCCCCAAAAGCGCTTGACCGCGCCGGTTGCCATGTCGAGCACGACCGCGCGCTTGTTGCCGTATCCATCGGCAACAAAAGCCTCCTGCGCCTTGATGTCGAACGAAATCTTCGCGACGCGGCCGAAGTGGTCGGTCGCGTTGCTATTGACCGGCTGGTTCGGCGTGCCGATCTGCATCAGAAATTTTCCGTCGTGGGTGAACTTGAGAATATGTGAATCCATCCGCCCGTTGCCGCCGATCCACACATTGTCCTTGTCGTCGAGCGAAATGCCGTGATTCGATTCCGGCCACACATACTCGCCGCCCGGGCCCCCCCACGCCTTCACGAGATTTCCTTCGGGATCGAACTCGAGAATCGGCGGTGCCGCCTGGCAGCACTCGCCAAGCGGCGGGTGCGCGGCGGAGCCGGCTTCAGTGCGCTGATTCAGCGTCGAGTCGCCACGATGGATGATGAAGACATGGTCCTTGGAGTCGACGCCGACGCCGATCGTCGAGCCGAGAATCCAGTGATTCGGGAGCGGCTTTGGCCACATCGGGTCGACCTCGAAGCGCGGCGCGTCGACCGACTGCCGGGTGGCTCCCTGCAGCGCCGCCTGCCCAATGCCGAGAGCGACGATTGAGGTCACGAGGGCGCTGCCAAAAATCAGATTGCGTCGCCGCATCAAACGCTCCTTGAAGACGGGGGCGAAGGGCTAGAGGTTAGGGGCGAGCTCGAGGCATCAAGAAGGGTAGCGGGTGATTCTACTTCGCAGAGACTACATACGTCTAGGCTGGTCGGCGCTGGCGGCGGTCCCGTTGCTGCTGGCGTTGCCGGCGCGCGCCGTGGCGCACGAAATCCCGCCGAGTGTCCTTGTACTCGCATTCGTGAAACCGGAGGCGCACCAGCTCCGAGTTCTCCTTCGCGTTCCGCTCGAGGCGATGCGAGACGTCGATTTCCCACTGCGAGGCCCCGGGTATCTCGACCTGTCGCGCACTGCACCGCTCTTGCCTCAAGCGGCGCGCGTCTGGCTCGCCGGGTACCTGTCGGTGTTCGAAGGTGACGCGCGGCTCCGGAACGCACGGATCGTCGCTGCGCGCGTGTCGCTGCCCTCTGATCGCTCCTTCGTGAGCTACGACAGCGCACTCGCTCACGTCGACGCCGCGCCCATCGACTCGAGCGTAGATCTGTACTGGAAACAAGCGCTGCTCGACGTGTTGATCGAATACCCGATCACCTCTCCGCAATCGCTTTTTTCCATCGATCCGGCGCTCGCGCAGCTCGGCATCCGCACAACGACGGTCTTGCGCTTCCTGCCGCCTAACGGTGCGGAACGCGCTTTCGAGTACGTCGGCGACCCCGGACTCGTGAGGCTCGATCCGCGCTGGCATCAGGCCGCGCTTCGCTTCGTCTCGCTTGGCTTTCATCACATACTCGACGGCCTCGATCATCTGCTGTTCGTGTTCTGTTTGGTGATCCCCTTCCGGAAGCTGCGCCCCCTGATCGCGATCGTGACCTCCTTCACGGTCGCCCACTGCCTGACGCTCGCGGCATCGGTGCTCGGCTTTGCTCCCGACGCGCTCTGGTTCCCGCCGCTCATCGAGGTGCTGATCGCACTATCGATCGTCTACATGGCGATCGAGAACATCGTCGGGCCGAAGCTCGGGCGGCGATGGGTTGTGGCGTTCGGATTTGGTCTAGTCCACGGATTTGGCTTTTCGTTCGCCCTCCGTGAATCGCTGCAGTTCGCCGGATCGCATCTGGCGATCTCGCTGTTCGCCTTCAACGTCGGCGTCGAGCTAGGGCAGATACTCGTGCTGCTCGTGGCCATCCCTGTTCTCTCGTATCTCTTCCGTCGCGTCGTGGCCGAGCGTATGGGCACGATCATCCTCTCGGCGTTCGTGGCCCACACCGCCTGGCATTGGATGCTCGACCGCGTCGCGGTGTTGCGGCAATATCGCTTGCAGTGGCCAAGGGTGGACGCGGCGTGGATGGCGGGCGCCATGCGCTCGCTGATGCTGCTGCTCATCATAATCGGGTTGGGTTGGCTGCTCGGCGCCGGCGTGCGACGTCTGGCGGGGCGCGCGTCGGAGGGCGAGGATACAGAGGGGCTAGGGGCTGGAGCCCGGGGCTAGACGCCAGATGCTAGGTGCCAGATGCTAGGTGCTAGGTGCTAGGT
>DATEHJ010000085.1:0-12454 GCA_035279645.1 Gemmatimonadaceae bacterium | reverse complement strand
CGTGATGTTCACCAGGCCGCCGAGCTTGAAACGATGCGATGCGTCGTCGGACATCCACGAGAACTCGTCGCTCGCCTCGAGCTGTGCGTTCGCGCCGCCGGTCGGCAATCCAGAGTTGCCGCCGAAATCGAGCTGCGTGATCGCCACCGAGGTGTCGGCAAAGCTCGACGTCACCGTGACGCGGCCTTCCGGATCGACCAGGTACGGATTCGCGGTGTTGAGACTTCTCGAATAGGTCCCGCGCAACTCGTTCAGGAAGTTGCCGAACACCGACGACAGCGCGATCATGCCGCCGCCGCCACCGGTGTGCTGAATGCCGCCATGGCTCGGCAGCGCGAATGCCGACGTGCGATACGCCTCCTGCAGCGAACCCTGCCAGTTGCCGCGCAACATGAGTGAATGGTCATCATTCACGTGATAGTCGACGCGAACGATCGCGGTCCCGTTGTCGGACTGGCGATCGACCGGAATCGCCGGCACGGAGAGCGGAATGCCGTAGCCGTCGACGAGGTCGCGAAACCGCGTCGCCGAATCGGGTTGCATGCCGAGCCGTTCGAGGGTGAGGGGGTCGGCGCCGGTGATCGTCTGCAACGGATCGAGTCGCCGACGCACCTGAAAGGCGCCGAAATAGAACAGCTTGTCCGGGATGATCGGACCGCCGACTCCGCCGCTCAACTGATGCTGCGTGTAGCCCTGGCCGAACGTCGTCGGCGTCGATTGATCCGTTCCGATCTCGAGATGCGGATCGCGCAGCGCGTAGCTGAACGAGCCGGCCAGGGAGTTCGTGCCGCCGCGCGTCGTCGTCGCCACCTGACCACCGGTGAACTGACCGCGCGCGACATCATACGTATTCGTGATCACGCGGGTCTGGCGCACTGCTTCCGTCGGCACGTTGGTGCCGCCGAGGAAGCTCAGTCCGTCGAGCGTCACCTGATTCTGATCGGGGCGTTGGCCGGCGACCGAGAAACCAGCGGCGCTCGAATCGGTCCCCGTGATCGCGACGACGCCCGGTGTCAGCGCGGCCAGCGCGGCAAGATCCGTTGGATCGATCGGCAGCCGTTGCAGTTGCTCGCCTGTTAGCGTTCTCTCAACTGAGCCGGGGCCGGGCCGATCGCCCTGGCCCGTCGGCACGTTGCTGCGCACGACCACCGGTCCGAGTTGCTGCGCGTTCGGATCCAGTTTTACGTCGGCGACGAGCCGATCCTCGTCGGCTTGGCGCGCCAGGCTGAACGTCTGCGGCGCGTAGCCCAAATACTTCACGGTCATTCGGTACGAGCCGCCGCCGTCGGGAAAAAGAATCGTATACTGACCTTTGTCGTTGGTCGCACGCGCACGCGTCACTCCCGTCTCGATCGACATGGCTTCGACGCGCGCGCCAACAAGCGGCGTGCCGTCAGGGGCAGTGATCTTCCCGGTGATGATGTCGGTGGTACTGCCGACCTGCGCGCGCGCGACACGCGGCATCATGAGCGCGGCCACCATCACCGCGAGGAAGGCGCACACCGAGAGACACGAGCGCCGACACAACCGATTCATAAGTATTTGCTCACGAGGCTCGAGCAGGAATGCGCGGCGCATTCCCTCGAGACGCTATTCGACCTGATGACCGCTCTGCCGTTAACTCTTACAGCGCCCTACCTGCGGGCGTTGGAGCGATGCACTGTCGGATAACGCGCCGGCGCTGGTCCCCGTTGCGTCAGAAACGCGTGCAGCCACCGCAAATGCGGCGGCTGCATCACAAAGATTTCTGAATCGCGGCGCTCAGCGCCGCTCCGCCAATCCGGCGTGCGCGACCGTGAACAGATCGCGCTGACTGGCGACCTTCTCGAGCAGATCCATCGCCTGCGTGAGCGGACGATCGGTTCGGACCTCACGCTCCTTTGCCACGGCTTCGCCGAACGCCATCCGCGCGACACGGTGCTCGAGCTCGCGTCCGAACAGATGGGTCGCCGCCGCCGCGAAGCGCGGTTCGATGGTGACGCCTCGCGTCGCAAGCCGATGCGTCAACTCCGTCGTCCACGCCGGCGAGGTGACGAAGTCACGCTTCACCGTGCCCCTGAGCTCGAATGCGTAACTGTCCAACGCGCTCTGTACGATCTGCGCCTTCGGGGCAATCGATCGCAGGAACTGCTGCTCGAGTGTCGACAACGTGTCGTCGGTAGCAATCACGTCAGGCGTGATGCCGCCGCCGCCGTAGACGGTGCGGCCCGCATCGGACCTGAACGTCGGACGCGTTTTGCGCGCGGAGTCCGTCTCGAGGGAATCAGGGTGCATCTCGACGAATCGCCCGTCGGGAAGCAGCTGGCGCTCTCGGTGAATGGAGCGTCCACTCGGCGTGTACCACTTGCCCGTCGTCATCTTCAGGAAGTAGCCGCCATCGAGCGGGAAGATCGACTGCACGAGTCCCTTGCCGAAGCTCGTGGTGCCGACGATCAACGCGCGATCGTGATCCTGCAGCGCACCAGCGACAATCTCCGTCGCCGACGCGGATGATCCGTCGACCAGCACAACGAGTGGAATGTTCGAGCTGATATGCTGCCCATGCGCACGCGCCACTTCCGTTGGTGTGTTGCGTGCGCGAACGCTCACGATCTCCTGCCCTTCCTGCAGAAACAAACCGCTGACGGCGAGTGCCTGATCGACGATGCCGCCACCGTTGTCGCGCATGTCGAGCACGATCCCCTTGGCGCCCTGCTGCTCGAGCTTTTCGACCGCGCCCGCGACTTCCTCAGCCGCGTTCTCGTTGAAGGTCTGCAGTGGGATGTAGCCGATCTGTCGATCGAACAAACCCGTGTATGCGACCGCGGGCACGTGCACGACGACGCGCGTGAACCGCAACTTGATCGGGTCCGTCACGCCAGGTCGCCCGTAGGTGACGGCGACCTGCGAACCGGGCGTGCCGCGCAGCTTTTCCGAGACCTTATCGATCTCCCAACCTTGCGTGGATACGCCGTCGATGGCGGTGATGCGATCGCCTTCCTGCACGCCCGCTTCCGCGGCCGGCGTGTTCGGAAAGACGCGCTGGACGAGGACGCCGACACCGGCCTGCTGCTCGAGAAGCATGCCCGTGCCGCCATAACGACCGTTGGTGCTGCGATTGAAGGAGTCGCTCTCCTTCGGCGTCAGCAATTCGCTATACGGATCGTTCAACTCCCGCACCATGCCCCGAGCGGCCTTCTCGAAGACCTGCGCGTCCTTCAGCGAATCGACGTAGCGAGTCTCGATGAGCGTGCGCACCTGGTCGAACAGGTGAGCGCTCGATCGCGTCGCGGGCTCCTGGAGGAGAAACCCCCCAGCAACGATCGGAACCAGGAGCAGCGTCGTGACCGCCGCTGTTCTCATTCGGGACATCTTTTTTTTGTTGGGGGAGGTGAGAGAACGAACGACTCAGGAGGTCGGAGTAACGGCGATAGTACGAGATTGTACGAGCTGCGAGCACGGATGACGAGTGCGAGTCGCTGCCCGCGCTTCGTCGGTTCCGGCAGGCATAGTAACACGCTCGTTCGCATACAGCACGCGGCCGTTCTTGGTGCGCACAGCGATATGGCGCTGGTTGAGGATGTCCGGCGTTTGGATCGGCTGCCCCTCGTCTACCACCGGAGGCACGGGAACGATCCCCCCGTAGCCGTACACATGACGCGTCGAGTCTGTTGGGGCACTCGTACCGACGGCTACCAAGAAGCCGAAGGCGCTGACGTGCGAAAGCACTCGGGTCGACCAGAACATGGCCACACTCCTCGATGGCGAAGACAGCTCGCCGGGTCGCTCAAGTTACGATCCGGTCCACAGCTTTGCAACGCGCAGACGCGACGGCTACACCCTTGGGGCGTTAGGATTTACGGATCGCTAACACAGCCCCCGGCGGCCAAGCCCATACCTCAGAACGGTTCGTCACGCCTATTGGACCGTTTGCAACTTCCACAGACCGTTCAGCATGTCCGAGGCATACAGCGCACCCCCAGAAAGCTCGACCCCCCAGACGTATACTGCCAGCGTGCCCCCCCCCCCGCCGAGGCCGCGTCCGATCTCGCGTCCCATGGCGCCCAAATCACAGCGAGTGATGTTGCCAGTGGTCACCTGCTGCCCTGGGGTACAGGTCTCGAGATCGCCGCGGACGTCGAGCGCGCGAACGCCGGCGTTGTAATAGGCGGCATAGAGAATTCCGTTGGTCTCGTCGACCGAGAAGTTGTGCGTGCCGGCAGCGGGAACGTGATAGAACGCGACTTCGCGTGGGTGCGCGAGGTCCGAGACATCGAGGACGTGAATGTCGCCGGCCGAGGAGACGCCGATCTGCGCCGGCCCCGATTCCTCGCCGACGAACGCATAACGAGAGCCGCTCACCGCATCGTGGAGCCACCAGATGTTGTGCGCGTCGCCGCCGATCGTCGCGACGGAGCCGATGACGACCGGGGCGCTCGCCGTACCACCCTGTCCGCCGCCGCCGACGTCCCAGATCTCGATGCCCGCATTCCACAGCGCCACGAACAACAGACCGTCGCGCAAGAAAGTGTCGTGCACGAACGGATCCGTGCTCGGAACCGCTTTCTCGAACACCTCACGTGGATGCGCGGGGTCTCCGAGATCGACGATCACGACCTTCGATTCGGGCGTCGGCGCGCCGCTGAGCGCGTCGATCGCGAGAATCGCGTACAGGTTGCCGCCGATGCGCCCGACTTCGGCCGTGTGCACGCCGTTGTAGGTGTTCTGCGTCGCCAGTCGCGAGAGCTGCACCGGATGGCGCGGATTGGTGAGGTCGAAGACGACGAGGGAACCGTTCGTACGCTCGGTGGCGACGATGAGGAGCTTGCCGTCGTCGCTCACGGCGACGTCGCCTAACGTGGTCGCGCCGCTCACGATCACCGAGTCGACGAGCTCCGGTTGGTTTCCCTTCACGTTCCAGACGGCGAGCAGGTTGCCCTGCGCCGTGCGAAAGCCCCAGGTCGTCGTGTACGCCGTCGTATCGAGCACGGCGACTTCGGCGGTGTATCGGCTGCCGAGCAGACCGCAGCCGATGACGGGGATCGATTGGGCGCCTAACGAGCCACCGGTCGCCGTGAGACTGCAGGAGGCATTGCGCGTTGTCCCCGTGGCGTGGTCGAGGCAGCCGGCGGCGAAGACGAGCGCCACGAGACAAAGGCTTCGGAGACGCGTCATGAAAAGCAATGGTGACTGGGAGTCGAGCGGTGTTCGTGCGCAGCTGGGCCCGGAGAAGAGACAGCCGTACCGGCAGCTACCCCATACCGACCCACGCGATCGTGCTCGTGGCCGATGCCGAAGCGCACGCCGGCGGAAAGCCGCCACATCGAGCGGGTGCCGTAGAATTGGACGGGATCGAATACCGCAGCGGTGGTCCGATCCGCGGTGATACGCGCCACCTCGATGAAAGGTGCGGCATGCGCCTCCGCCATGTCGAGCCGCGGAAGACTGATCGCCGCGGAGAGCGTTGTCCATTGCGTGACGCCGAGGATGCTGAGGTCCGTGGCCGGCCGCGCGGAGCGAAAGAGGTCGAGCAGGCGCTCTTCTTCGGGGCGATCGCTTTGCTCCCAGCGCGCCGCAATGCCGATGTCGCCGCGACAGACGGCCGCCTCGCCCAGGAAGGCGTCGAACGCGTAGAACGGCCGCCCGCGATCGATGTCGGTGGTGCGCGCGGCCTCGAGAAGCGCATAACGAGTGAAGGGACCGCTAGTCCCCGTGACGCGAAGATCGAGCTGCGTCTTGCGTTGATCGAGTCCCTGCCCCTCTCGAAACTCCGGCGATTTCACGTTTGCGTAACTCGCGGCCAGTTCGGTGCCGGCGGGGCCGAAGAGCGTGCCCCGCAACGACCACGAATCGCCGAAGCGCCGAGCGAGGGGCGGTGTGGACGGGTCGACGGGCTCGTCGCCGTTGAAGGTGGCGGCTTCCGCGACGATCGGTCCGCCGCGCAGCGCGGCGACAACCACCAGTCGCTCGAGAATCTGCGCCAGGTGATGATCGACGGGATACGAGGCGAAAGGCCTCACCATCGGATCGTCGCTGCCGAACGGAACGAAACCACGACCGGCATAGACTGACGCAGCGAGCGGTCCGCTTGGCGACTGGGCGCCGATCATGAGCTCGTGAATGTAGGCGTGCGGGTGACGTCGGTCGACGTAGCCCTCACCCCATTCGCCGAGATCGAGCTCTCCGCGCCGAAGCGTGAGTCCCTCGAAATTCAGTATGCCTGTCGCACGAAACCACCCGGCGCGAAGATCCGCGCTCGCCATGGGCTGCGTGAGATAGGCCTCGGTGAGCGTGCGGTTCTGCGGTGTGCCGGTGGCGTTTGTGAGCAGCGCGATCGCGCTCGCCCCGCCGCTCAGCGCGATCGCCGATTCCTGAGCAGACGAAGGGTCGGCGACGGAAATGACGAGCAACGTCATCACGAGCATCGGGCCAAGTCGTCGGTGCGTCGTCACCGGTCGCTGGGGTTCTCGATCATGTCAGATTACGACGATGACGCACGCCACCCGTGACGACGAATCCCGCGAAGCGATCGCCGCGCGCGCGAGCGCGCCCGAGAGCGAAATGCGGGCGACGATTCGCCTCGCACTCCCGGTGGTGCTCGTGCAGATCGGGATGATGTTCATGGGGGTGGTCGACACGGTGATGGTCGGCCACGTCTCAGCGAGCGTGCTCGCGGCCGTGGCATTGGGGAATCTCTATTGGTTCAATGCTATCGTGCTGTCGCAGGGTACGCTGATGGCGCTCGATCCGCTCATCGCGCAAGCCGTCGGTGCGAACGACATGGACGCGGTGAGCCGCACGGTGCAGCGTGGTTTGTTGATCGCGGTCGGACTGACGGTGCTGACGGCTCTGTTGATGCTGCCGGCGCACGGGGTACTGGTGCTGACACGACAACAGCCGGAAATCATCCCCGACACGACGGCATACGTGCGCATCTCGATTCCGAGCGTGCTGCCGTTTCTAGTGTTCATCGTCTTCCGGCAAACGTTGCAGGCGCTGCATCGCGTCGCGCCAATCGTCTGGACGATAGTGGGAGCCAACCTATCGAACGCCGGGCTCAATTGGGTCTTCGTCTATGGCCACCTCGGGAGTCCGGCGCTCGGCGCGGCCGGCAGTGCGCTGGCGACACTAGTGAGCCGATGGTTGATGGCGATCGCGCTGCTCGCGTTGGCTTGGCCGGCACTGCGACCACACCTCGCGCCAATGCGTCGCGACTCGTGGCGGCTGCAGCCGATCGGCAGAATCCTTCGACTCGGCGTGCCCATCGGATTGCAGATGCTCCTCGAGTCCGGCGCCTTCGGAGCAATCGGCTTGATGATGGGAAGGCTGGGAACAACGGAAATGGCCGGCCACCAGATCGCGATCACGCTCGCGGCGCTCACGTTCATGGTGCCGTTAGGCGTCGGCGCGGCGGCGGCGGTGCGCGTCGGTCGCGCCGTGGGTGCGCGCGATCAGGCGACGGCACGGCTCGCGGCCCGAGCTGCCTTCGTTTCCGGTATGGGATTCATGTCGATCACGGCACTGATCTTTCTTCTCGCGCCGCGGCTCCTCGCCGCCGTGTTCACCACCGACGCTGGTGTGATCGCGATTGCCGGCGTGCTGATCCCTGTCGCGGGGGTCTTTCAGATCTTCGACGGAGCGCAAGCGGTTGGGGCTGGGGTGCTGCGGGGACTTGGCGACACACGCGCGCCGCTCATCGGCATGATCGCCGGCTACTGGCTGATCGGATTGCCGGTAAGCCTGGTACTTGGATTTCATACGCCGCTGCGCGCCGCGGGGCTGTGGTGGGGCTTCGTGGCGTCGCTTGGTGTCGTGGCGCTGTTCTTGGCCGTGCGGATTCGTGTGCTGTTTCGGCGCGAGGTTCTGCGCGTTGCGATCGACTGAGACCTGTTCTGGTCAGACGTCTCGCCGGGAGTATCCGGCCACTTTGTAGTTGAACGGCTGGCCGCGGCGTGCCAACCTGGCTACGATGACAAAGGTTGGACGGCTAAGCAGACGCGTTTCACGCCGATTCCCTAATTCCGCGCCCTTAAGAAGATCGTTCCGCTCTCTGTTTTATCTGCGTGCATCTGCCAGCGTCTGCGTTCATCTGCGGCCAGCCGTTCAACTACAGAGTGGCCCTCAAGGGTCAGCCGCAGTGATCGCGACCGCAGACGCCTAACGCTCTAGCAGTTTATCAATCGCTGATCTCGCCACGGCGAAACGCTGCTCGGCGGCGCCCTGAACGACGACGAATGGGACGCCGGAGTGTTCGACGGCTTCGCGAAACAGCGACTGCATCTCCTCGCGGAGGTGTCCGCGATCGCGCACGGGATCGGGTGTCCACGGAAGATCGATGTCGAGTAGGACATACAGATCGGGGCGTCGCGCGCGAGCGGCGTCGGCGAGCCAGATCGGACACTTGCCGTAGTAGTGGCCGCAGTACACAGCGGTGCTCAGGAGGTCGGTGTCCTGCAGCAGCAACGGAAAACCGCGCTCCGCGGCGCGAACGCGATACTCGTCCTCGAGCGCGATCTGGCCGTGCGCGATCGGCGCGTGATCGTCGTATTCGAGCGTGCCTTGTTTGCGATCGGCGTATTCGCGCACGTATTCGGGTACCCACTCGACGTCGTAGTGGTCGGCGAGCTGGCGCGCGAGAGTCGTTTTTCCCGTCGACTCGGAGCCAATGAGGACGACGCGCTTCACGCCGGAACAGGTTCGGCCACAGGTCGCTCGCGGTAGCTGCGCCGCCAGGAGCGCAGGCCAATCACGGCGAGCACGAGGAACACTGCATATAGCGCCGCCGTCACGGGCAGCCCTTTGTAGACGTACATCGGCACGTAGACGACGTCGGCGACGATCCAGAGCACCCAGTTCTCGAGGATCTTACGCGTCATCATCCACTGGGCGACGAGGCTGATCGTCGTTAGGCCGGCATCGAGATACGGCAGAGCGACGCCGGGAAGCGTCGCGGTGTAGCGTGCGAGGGCGACCCAGAAGACGACCGCGATCGGCGTCACGACCGTCCACTCGCGGAGTGCGGCGCGCGATACGCTGAGCTCTGTCCGATTCGTGCCGCCGTACAGCCACTGATACCAGCCGTAGATCGAAAGCACGAGGTAGACGACCTGCAGCCCCATGTCCGAGTAGAGGCCGGTGCGGCGGAAAACAATGATGTACAGGCCGACGTTCACGATCGCCGTCGGCCAGCTCCAGATATTCTCGCGCGCGCTGAGATATACGCTCACCGCCCCCGCGAGAGCGGCGATCCATTCGAGTGTGCTCACGAGCGAAAACTATCCGGTGCCGGCAGCGCTCGCGATCTAGGCGACGCTCCGACTCTGGTCGGTCGGGGCGCCGGTCTCGGGCTCTGCCGCACTAGCGATCGAGCGTTCATACGCCGCGAGCACGTGGTGCCGGCTGAGGAGGCCGAGTACGCGGCCGGTGACGGCGTCGACCACGGGGAGAGCGCTCACGCCGCGGACGCCCATGCGCCGCATCGCGTCGAGGAGTGTCTCGTTAGGTGTGACCGTCTCGGTAGAATGAGCGAGGTCGATCGCGAGCACGATCGGAGCGAGATTGCCGTAGTCCTTGGCGACGCGACCCAGATCGGCAAGATCGATGACGCCGGCCAACCCCTCGTCCGCGTCGATCACGGGAAAGACAAGCTGATCGTCATGGCCCAGACGGTCGAGCAGCTGTCCGACGTCCTCTCGTTCGCGAAGGACGCGCGCGCGGTCGTCGTATGCGTCGCGCACGCGAAGGCGCGAGAGCGCGGTTTCATCCGTGCCGTGCTCGATGCGTTCGCCCCGCCGCCGGAGCCAGCCACTGTAGAGTGAGTCGGGCTCGAGCCGGCGCGCGACGAGATAGGAGATGACGGTTGCGAGCATCAACGGAACGACGAGCGCGTAGTCGTTCGTCATCTCGAACACGAGCAGGATCCCGGTGATCGGGGCATGCGTCGACGCGGCGACGAGCGCGCCCATGCCCACGATCGCGTATGCCTCCGGGTGAATCGAACCGTTAGGCAGCATGTGTGCGAGCGCGACGCCGAACGCGCCTCCAGTCGCCGCGCCGACGTACAGCGAGGGTGTGAACAACCCGCCCGAGCCACCGGTGTTGAGAGTGATCGACGTCGCGAGGATCGAGCCAAGGGCGAGCAGCGCGAGAGCGTACCACGACATCCGGCCGAAGACCTCGAGGTGCACCGCGAGGTGGCCGTAGCCGACGAGCAACCCATTCGACGCCACCACAAGAAGCCCAACGACGCCGCCGCCTACCCACGGAATGACCCAGCGCGGCAGCGGCACCCGTTTCACAACGGATTCGACGCCGAAGAACACGCGTACAAATAATGCTGCCACGGCACCAGTGACGACACCGAGTATGGGAAAAAACAGGAAGACTTCGCGCGCGAGGCCGTAACCGTATGCGACCGGGATCGGGAAGGCAGGATGATTTCCGAACACGGCGCGCGAAACGACCGCGGCGATGACGCTGGCGACGACGACTGGCGGAAATGCGCTGACGGCGAGCGAGCCGAGAATCTCCTCGAGGGCGAAGAACGCACCAGCAATTGGCGCGTTGAAGGCGGCGGAGATCGCCGCGCCGGCGCCCGCGCCGACGAGCACGCGCATCCGATCGGGACTGAAGCCGAAGACGCGGCCGCATAACGAACCGATCGCGCTGCCGAAGACGACGACGGGTCCTTCGCTGCCAGCCGACCCGCCGGCGCCGATCGTGAGCGCACTCGCCGCCGTTCTCGCGAGCGCCGGTCGGGGTGGGATATTCCCGCCGCGACGAACGACCGCCAGCTGCACATCCGGCACGTTCATGCCGTCGTGCCCGCGGCCAACGTAGCGCATGAACCACCAAGCAGCGGCGAGACCGCAGGCGGTGAGCACCGGCCGATATGCGAATTGAGCCAGCTTGGGCACGACCTCGCCAGGGAGACGATAGAAGAGCGCAAAGGCGAGATCGATCGACTTGTAAAACGCCGCCACGCCGAGCGCACTCAGCAATCCGATAGCGAGGGAGAAAGCGATGAGAATCGCGTTCTCGCTCAACTCGAGCGCATTGAACCATGCGACGATTCCGCGCCAGGCGGCACCTGCGCTCGGGCGGCGAATGCGCTTCGACTCCATGGAGACCAATATAGGGGCTAGGGGTTAGGGATTAGGGGATAGGTTATTCTGATTTCGTGAGCGCGCGCGTTCTCAAAGTGGATCTCAGCTCGCCGGACAGTTCGGCGATGGCACTCGCCGCAGATACGCTTCAGCGCGGCGGGCTTGTCGCCTTTCCGACGGAGACCGTCTACGGACTCGGCGCGAATGCGTTGGATGACGCCGCGGTTGGGCGCATCTTCGCGGCAAAGGGACGGCCATCGTTCAATCCGCTCATCGTTCACGTGTCCGACGAGGACGCCGCGC
Source organism: Gemmatimonadaceae bacterium (assembly GCA_035279645.1). GTDB lineage: Bacteria > Gemmatimonadota > Gemmatimonadetes > Gemmatimonadales > Gemmatimonadaceae > AG2. Next base: position 1,067 of record DATEHJ010000085.1, on the reverse strand, counting down.
GCGGACTCGTGCGGGAGTGGCCCGAGCGCGCCGCGCTAGTGGCTCGCGCCTTCTGGCCCGGTCCTGTGACGATCGTCCTCAGGAAGCGAGAGCTGGTGCCCGACATCGTGACTGCAGGATTGGACTCGGTGGCGCTGCGCGTACCCGCGCACCCGATCGCGCTCGAGTTGCTTCGTGTCTGCGGTCTTCCACTCGCTGCGCCGAGCGCGAATCGGTCGACGGAGCTCTCACCGACGACGGCGCAACATGTCGCGCGCTCGCTCGGCGATCGACTCGATCTCATTCTCGATGGCGGAGCGACGACTGTCGGCATCGAGTCGACGGTGGTCGACTTGCGCAACGACCGGGCGTCGATCCTGCGACCGGGCGTCGTCGGCGCGCGCGAGCTCGAGCCGCTTGTCGGCGCACTGGCGGTGCCTAACGAACCGCGCGGCGACACACCACGTGCGTCGCCCGGCATGCTCGAGCGCCACTATGCTCCACATGCTCAGCTCGTGCTCTTCGACGCCGACGAGATGGGCGTCACGCTCGAGGAAGCGCGTCGCCTCACCAGCGACGGAACTCGCGTGGGGATGCTGCTCATCTCCTTCGACGCACCCGGTCCATGGGAGGCGGTCCGCATGCCTCCCGACGCCGCCCGGTATGCGCAGCGACTCTACGCCGCGTTACACGAGCTCGACGAGTCGGGCTGCAGCGTGATCTTCGTCGAGCGGGTGCCTGACGAATCGGCCTGGCTCGGCGTCCGGGATCGTCTGGAGCGCGCGAGCAAGGAATAGCGGGTTGTCATCCCGAGCGCGCTAGGGATGACCAGCGGCTCCGTTCGGCATGACGAGCAGCTACTTCTTGCGGCTCTTCGGCTTGGTGCGATTCTGGACGCCGATCGTGTTTTCGGTCGTTAGGCGACTGATCAGCTTGTGGAGCGGATCGATGCCGGCGCGCGAGGGCAAGCGCGGCAACGTGAGGACGATGTGCTGCTCACCCTCGTGGATGAGGTGTTTTGCCTGGTAGATCGACTCGCCATCCTTGTCTGGACTCTTCTGCCCGCGTGGGGGACGCGTGTACACACC
>DATEHJ010000084.1:0-4137 GCA_035279645.1 Gemmatimonadaceae bacterium | reverse complement strand
AACGACGGGCCGGACCATGTCCGAGCAACCGGCGCGCGTCGCGCGAGGATGGCCTCGTAGCCCGCAGCGTTAGGGGGCGCGTCGAGATGCGTATCCTCGCTCCGGGCCGCCGCCGAGAGCTCCTTCCTCAACTCGTCGTCGACATCATATCGGAAGCGGAATGTGACGGCCTGAGCGCTCTTCCCGAGCATAAACCGTGGAGCAGGCGCACCATTCGGCTCGTTGACGCGCACAAGGTCACCCGCATCATCGTGCGTGAACAACGCCTCGATATGCGCTCTCATCAGGTCGTGCGCGCTCAATCGCCTACCGCCTTGGGCACGTCACCCCACTTCGACCAGCTCGAGCTCCTCTTCCTGCTCGGCGGGCTCGCCCGCGCTCTCGGAATCTTCGTCGTGGTCGTGATACCAGTCGTCGTGCGGAGAACGCGCCGCACACAAGAGGCACTGCGTCACGTGCCACTGCTTGTGACAGCCGGGACACAGCGCATGCGTCTCGAAGGTGTTCCAGACGGTGTTACAACCCGGGATGCACATCCAACGATCGTGTGGACCCGGCTGCCACTCGCACTTCGGGCAATAGATGGACGTCGCCATAACCCTCGCTGACAATGACTCCGAAGCGAAAAATAGGCGGCGCGCGCGAGGTCACGCCAGCCGGCCGACCACTACGAGCCGCCCCGCCTCCGTTCCGTACGGCGCGCCCGCATAATCCGCGAAGAGCTTGACGTCGCCAAAGCCGGCGACCTTGAGCATTTGCGTAATTTCCCGTCCCGAGTAGACCCAATGGCTGAAGTGGAAGCTCCGCACCATGCCGTCGCGCACCAGCATCCACTCGTTCTGAATCCGATTCCATCCGTCGACCACGCGCCGCCGCTGCACCATGAGTCCGCCCGGTATGTCATTCGACGATGTCGCGGCGAAAATGCGCGCTAGCACTTCCTTCCCGATCATGTCCATAACGAACGCACCGCCTGGGCGCAGGCTCCGTGCGACGTTGTCGAGGACGCGCTGGTTGTCGGCGTCCTCCCGAAAGAAGCCGAAGGAGGTGAAGAGGCACACCGCGAGATCGAAGGCACGCGGCCGAGTGAAGCGGCGCATGTCCGACTCGATCCACTCGACGTGAACGTCCTCGCGTTGCTCACGCGCTCGCGCGTGCTCGAGAAGGAATGACGTGCGGTCGATGCCGGTGACGGTGAAGCCGCGCTTCGCGAAGGCGACGCTGTGCCGGCCCGGGCCACAGGCAAGGTCGAGCACGTGTCCCTCCGTCTTCCCGGTGAGCGCCACGATCTGGTCGACTTCCGCCGCCGCCGCGGCGACGCGGGACTCCGGAAACATGAACGGAAAGGTCTCGCGCCAGAACGCGTCGTCGGCAAACCATTCCGCGCTGGCGGCGGCTGTTTCGTGACTTGTCATCGAGTCGTTACGCGTGGTGCTCGTCGAGGAGCTGGAGGATCTCGGCGCGCTGCGCTCGCGCGAGGGGGCTACCGCTGCCGCCGCGCCCTGTCGCGTGCAACGCGAGGTCGCGTGGCGTGGAGCCGTTCCCGTTGGAGAGATATGGATCGGCACCGAGCGCGAGCAGCGCACGAACCGCCGCGGCGCACCGCGTTCGCACGGCCCGATGGAGTGGCGCGACGCCACTCTTGTCCGTCGCGTTTGGCTCCGCGCCGGCGCGGACGAGGAGCTCGATGACCGCCGCCTGTGCGTTGGGATTCCAATGTGACGAACCTGGGCTTCCGTCCGCCGCGTAATGCAACGGCGTCGCGCCGCGTCGGTTTCGCGCCCGCGGATCGGCGCCGAGGGTGATGAGCTCGCGAACGATGCGCGCGCGGTATCCGGCGGCGGCGATGTGCAGCGCGGTATCGCCGGCATACACGTAATGCCCGATCGGCTTCAGGTAGAAGGGCTTCGCACGCTGGCGACTCGCGCCGACGCTGACAGCTTCTAGGGCGAGCTGCGCGTCCGCGGCAAGGCGGTGGAGGGCGGTCGCGTCACTCGGCGATGCGATCGCGCGAATCAGCGGCAGCAGATGGGAAGCGGTCACGTAGTGCCGTCGCGCGGATATCGGCCACGATGCATTAGCGCTGAGCATTTGGCGAGAGTCGTTATGCGATGAGGGACCATTCTCGAAGGAGCGGGGCGAAGGTCACCGTGCACGCGCCGAATTCTCGAAGGAGAAGACTCGCCACGCCTGCTGTCGATTAGGGAAATCGGACTCCGTCGCCGTCCCACGCGAATAGTCGGTGATCACGTCGCGCCAGAACGCGATGGCGCCGGCATTCTTCTCGGCGACGCGGACGATCCATTTTCCCGGAAGGAGATTCCAGAGCAGAAATGCCGCCGCCCGACCCACGCCGGAGCGGCGGTGCCGTCGGATGACGAAGAACTCGGCGACGTCGAGGACATCCGGATCGGTGCTCGCCGGCGAGCCGATCGTCGCGAGCGCGAAGCCTGCGGGGCGGCCGCCATAGCGAATCACGAACGCGAAGCGCCGATGCGCGTCCGACCAATAGAGCGGCAGCCGACTGTAGCCGAATCGGCCGTCTGGACCCAGCTCGAGATTCGGGAAGTAGTCACTCATGTCGTGGATGTACAACTCGAGCATATTCGAGAGCAGCGCCGAGTCGGAGACGATCGCCGGCGTCAGCGTCACGCGTTGTTCAGGCTCAGCGAAGGTGCTCATTTGCGCGCCGTCCTATAGGATGACCCATCTGGGACTCCGAGCCGGCTACGATCTACAATACAGCGTTTCCGACAAAACGGCTAAGCGTTATCTCTGAGTCCGACGAGGACAATCGGGTCCTCGTCAGCAAGACGACCCGGTGCAACGGGATCGGATCTGCATCAGGAATTTGCCAGCGATGCGATCTCGAGCTGGATCTACATGCGGAAGCCGGACGAGCGCTATCGGGCGTTTTACGAGAGTCGTTAGGGTCCGACGGTAATCGGGATCGCGGGTGACGACCTGTTGCCGAAGAGACCCCAGAGCGTGTCGCGCGTGCCGGGAACGGGGAGTTGGACGTCGAAGGCCAGGCTCCGCGACTCGCCCGCGCGGAACGCCCAGCGCGATTCATAACTGAACTCGATAGTCTCTCCCATCGACTTGAAGCGGTAGCCCAGATTGTTGCCGAACGGAATCGTGACCCAGACCGGCTCAGCACGTGTGTTCGTGGCCGTCACGGTCATCGTCACCCAACCGCTGTCGATCGAGAGCGCCGGGGCGCCACTAGGCGCAAGCGTTGCGCTGACTGTGAGCGACTCGGAGGTCACGACGCGCGCGGTTGCCGGAACGCCGCGGTCGCTCTCTCGCAGGTCGCAGGCGGTGCCACACGGCGCCAACGCGCCACATCGATTGACGAAATACTCGACCGGGTGACCGCCGTTGTTTAGCAACGCATGAAGCATCTCGTGGCGAACGGTTTGCCCAACACGCGCGGTGCGACCAGTCAAGAGAATCCGATCGCCGCCTCTGAACCAGTACCCGTCGTACTCCTCGCCATCGATCGTGATCGCATACTCGGGGATCTCGTACCACCTGATGGCCTTGAAGTTACCGAGCTGGCGGGCACACGCCTCGGTCATACGCCACCACGTCGCGTATTGGATCGGCGTTGGCACCAAGGGCCGAGCGTCGGGTGGCAGTGGACTCAATGCGTCTCGGCAGGCCGCGAGCAACAGCAGCAGAATCGGTTTACGTGAGCGCCGTACGCGGAACATCAGGCTAATCACGGAAATCGAGACCGCGGTGGAAAGACGTCGAGTCATCCATCTTCACGTTAGGCAGACCGAAGCGCTCCAAGTGGATCGATGCGGCTCGCCCGACTGGCCGGCACCCACACCGCGAGCAACGCGATGACGGCGAGCAACACCGGCACGCCGATGAACACCAGTGGATCTCGCGCCTGGACGCCGAACAGAAGAGTACTCAGGTACCGCGAAAGCCCATAGGCCGCGACGACGCCGATGATGACGCCGATCAGCGCCAGACGCATCCCCTGCAACACCACCATCCTTCGCACCGCCCCGGGCTCAGCGCCTAACGCGAGTCGGACCCCGATCTCACGTGTCCGCTGCTGCACTGAGTACGCCATCACGCCGTAGATGCGAATGGCGGCAAGCGACAGCGCAGAGAGCGCGA
>DATEHJ010000083.1:0-12424 GCA_035279645.1 Gemmatimonadaceae bacterium | reverse complement strand
GCGCCCCACACGACCATCACCGCCTCGCGTGCGGCAGCGATAGTCGCGACGCCGACGGTGACGCCTTGCCTGGGCACGTTCTCCAGTGTCCCGAACGTGGGAGACGTGTGGAGATTGTCACGGCGCGTCGCGTCGGAGAGGGGCACGATCCGCGTTAGGCTCTCGCGCGGTGCGCCGGGGGCGTTGAATGCCACGTGCCCGTCGCTTGCGCCCGAAGCGAGGAGAAAAAAGTCGATGCCGCCGGCCTCGGCGATCTTTGCATCGTACGCGGCGGGATCATTCGCTTCGGGGAACCAGATCGTCCTCGCCCATGGCATGTACCTCGCCACGAATGCGTGGCAGGACCAGGGCTCGCCGGCGTTAGGCAGATACTCGTCCATCATCACGAAGACTACGTGGCCCAACGCGTCCCGATGACGGGCGAGCTCGTCGTACACGGGGCGCGGTGTGCGGCCGGTGGGGCAGCCGAGTAAGAACGGCTTTCCCAGCCGTCGCGCATGCTCGATTCGATAGAGCAGCTGCTGGGCGAGGTAGTCGCCGATCGCGGCCGGCGTCGGCAGAACGCGGAGCGGCGTTAGGGGCGAGGACTCTTCCACAAGTCGATCGGCTTCACGACGCCCTTGGGGTGGAAGGGAAGCGCGACCTTGCGTCCCGATCCCGCTGATGCATACGCGGCGTACAACACCTCCTGCACGACGCGGCCGGTTTCGCCGTCGGCAATGGGAGTCTCCTTGCCGCGCACGCAGCGCGCGAAGTGTCGCATCTCCTGCGGGAAGCCGTAATTCCAGTGCTCCTCGAACACCGGGTACGTCCACCCGCGTGTGGACGACGCCTTCTCGACCGCGTACCCGAAACCCACCTCCGAGTAGGTGGCGAGCGCATTTCCCATCAGCATGTCGGCGTACGTCTGCCCTTTGTCGCCAAATACTTCAATAGAATCGTCCATGCCGCCCGGACGATTCCAACTGTTCTCGACGATGCCAATCGCTCCGCCATCAAATTCGATTATTGTGATCGCCTCGTCGTCGCCTTCCGTACGATCGGAATGCACCTGCGTCGAGAGCTGCGAGTACACACTCTTCACCGTCGGCTTGCCGAGGAACCACCAGCAGAAGGCGATCCCGTGGCAGCCGAGGTCCATCAGTGCGCCGCCGCCGGATTTGCTGACGTCCCAGAACCAGTCGGCGTGTGGGCCGGAGTGTTTTTCGCCCTGCTTCACGAGATGGATGCGGCCGAAGGCGCCCTCATCGGCCATCTGCTTCGCCTTCACGTATTTGGGCGCGAAGAAGAGCTCCTCGGCGTAGAGGAGAAGGACGCCGGCCTTGGCGCAGGCGTCGATCATCTCGTCCGCTTCCTCGAGCGTTACACAGAGTGGCTTCTCGCACACGACGTGCTTGCCGGCGCGCGCCGCGTCGATCGTGATGCGGGCGTGGACGTAGTTGGGCGCGGAGATGTGGATCATCTCGACGCGCGGATCGCGCAGCAGCTCGCGATAGTCCGCGTAGAAGGCGGGAATGCCATACCGACGCGCGAACGCCTCGGCGTTTCCCTTAGTCGGCGACGCGACGGCGACGACTTCCGCTTCTTCCGGCATCGCCTTGACTGATGTCGCGATGCAGTCGGCCTGAAAGCGCGATCCGACGATTCCGATCCCTACTTTGGTCATCGTGTCAGAGTCAGGTGAGAAGTGCGCACGAGGTAATGCGCAATGAAGGGACGCGTCGCAAGATAGGAGACATGAGCACGACGATCCGGGAGAGTATTCCGACGCCAACCTCGCCGGCGCGCCAAAGTGAAAAAGGTGCGCCGGCGCGCGTTTCGTCAGTCGACATCATCCGCGGCGCCGTCATGGTGTTGATGGCGCTCGACCACGTGCGTGACTACGTCACCAACCAGCGGTTTCGTCCCGAGGATCTGAGCCGGGCGAGCGTTGCCCTGTTCGCGACGCGCTGGGTGACGCACTTCTGCGCGCCAGCCTTTTCCCTCCTCGCGGGCGTCGGCATCGGACTCTGGATCCGTCGCGGACGGAGCGCGGCGGAAGCGAGCCGGTTCCTCGTGACGCGCGGCCTTTGGCTTGTCGTCCTCGATCTCACGATAAGCGCGATCGGTTGGCAGTTCGGTTTTCGTCTCATCCCGGCATACGCGCTCGTCGTCTGGGCGCTCGGCTGGTCGATGGTGCTGATGGCCGCTCTCGTCCACCTGCCTCGCGCGGTCGTCGCCACACTGGCAATCGCGACAATCGCCGGTCACAACTTATTGGATAGCGTGCCCCCCTCACCGCTCTGGCAAATCCTGCATGTGCCAGGCTTCGTGATTCCTGGAAAGCTTTTCGTCGCCTATCCGCTCGTGCCGTGGGTGGCAGTGATGGCGCTCGGCTATGTCCTCGCCGATGTGTATGGCTGGGAAGCGACAAGGCGACGGAGCTTTCTGATTCGAACCGGTTTGCTCACGACCCTCGCGTTCATTGTTGTCCGGTACGTCAATGCGTACGGCAACCCGTTCCCGTGGTCGACGCAGCGCTCGGTCGCGCTCACCGTCGCGTCGTTCTTGAATGTGATGAAGTATCCGCCGTCGCTCGACTTCTTGTTGATGACGCTGGGACCAATCATGGTCGGGCTCGCGCTGGCTGAGGGGATGCGAGGGCGCGTCGCGAGCTGGCTCAGCGTGTATGGGCGCGTGCCGCTGTTCTATTATGTCGTCCACATCTATCTCGCGCACGCCCTGGCGATGGTTCTTGCCTTTATCCAGGGCGGCGAGATCCGTCGAATTCTGGTGGTCACCGATCCGGCGTCGATTCCGTCGTGGTATGGCGTTTCGCTGCCTGGCGTATACGTGGCGTGGGCGATTGTCGTGCTGCTGATGTACTTGCCCTGCCGCTGGTACGCCGGGTTGAAGGCGCGCCGGAACGACTGGTGGCTCAGATATACGTAGACTGTCATCCCGAGCGAAGCGAGGGATCTGCTTTTCGCTTGCGCTCAAAGCAGATCATCCTATGTGGAGTCGCGCGTGCTGTTCGCGCGCACTCCCGCGCCTCGCGCCGCTCAAAGCAGATCATCCTATGTGGAGTCGCGCGTGCTGTTCGCGCGCGCTCCCGCGCCTCGCGCCGCTCAAAGCAGATCATCCTATGTGGAGTCGCGCGTGCTGTTCGCGCGCGCTCCCGCTCCTCGCGCCGGATAACGTGCAGATCCCTCGTCGCTCCGCTCCTCGGGATGACAGGGATGACGCGCGCATGATGGGGCAGTGAGTTTGCGCTGAGGAAGGCTCGCTAGCATGGCTCGCGGAGACCCCAACCGGAGCCACCTATGCGCAGCCAATTCGTTCAAATCGGAATCGTCGGCCTCGTTGCACTTTCGCTCATTGCCTGTAGCGACGACAAGCGTGAGCTGCTCGCTCCGCAGGCGCCGAGTAAGCTCATCATCTTCAATCCACCTCCGAGACTCCAGAATCCAGACGATTTCCTCGACATCGCCGCGGGCGACTACCATACCTGCGCACGCAAGCGAAATGGAAACGTGTACTGCTGGGGCGTCGAAGGCGGGCCGGTGGACTCGGTACCGAAGCTCATGTGGCAAGGCGCGACGCAGATCGACGCCGGCTCCTCTCATACGTGCGGCCTGAATAGCGCTGGCGCAGCGTACTGCTGGGGCGGGGGAAACCAGGGCCAGCTCGGGTTGGGCAACGGTCAGTACACGACGTACAACACGCCGTGGCCAGTCGCCGGACCGGGATGGAATGGCACGCCGCTCGTATACACATCGATTGGCGCCGGCGGCTACTCGACCTGCGGCACCGCGTCGACTGGCGTTTTCTGCTGGGGCCAGCTGGGCAACACGCTCAATCCCTCAGTGGGTGTCGCGTCGCCGACATTGATCACGAACGCCGGCGGCACATCGTACAGCGGGTTCACGAGCTTGGCAGTCGGCGTCGATCACGCCTGCGGGTACATCAACTGGGCGGAAGTAGCCGACTGCTGGGGCGGAGACAACTTCGGTCAGGCCGGCGTCGACCCGACAACGGCGATCTTCTATCCGGGCACGTCGATCGTGATGTTCACGATGCCCAACCAGCTTGGCAACGCAGTCGCGCGAGTCTCGGCGGGATCGGACTTCACGTGCGCCGACATGACGGGCGGTGGCGTCGAGTGCTTCGGTTACAACCTGTACGGTCAGCTGGGGAACGGAAACTCCGGCTCCGGAACGAATACGTTCATTCCGCAGACGGTGAGCGGTAGTGGGCAGTTCCACGGTGTTTCGGCCGGTGTCGTCCATGCTTGCGCGCTCGATCAGAACGGCGCCGCGTTCTGCTGGGGCAATGGTCTGTCCGGACAACTCGGCAACGGCGCGTCGGTCGCGAGCTCCTCGACGCCGCTCGCCGTCACGGGTGGGCACACCTACCGTGCGATCGCCGCCGGCCGATTACACACCTGCGCCATCGGCACCGACAACCACATCTACTGCTGGGGTCAGAACAACTCGCGGCAGCTCGGCACCTGGATCTTCGACGCGAACGGACACGTGGTGACGAACGGCTTCTCGCCGAATCCAGTGCAGGCGCAGGATCCGAAGTAAGGAGTGAGCGGCGGGTCTCCGGGGGAAAATGCCGCTCGTGTGAGGGTGGCTCCGCGACGAAGCGGGCCACCCTCATCATTTATGGTTGAGCAAATTCTACATTCGTGACGGGCTTCGGTGTCGGACTCTTGACGCTCGAGCGCCAGATGTCGATCCCGCCATCGGTTGCCAACTCGTCGATCGCCTTCAGCGTCTCGGCGCTGAAGCCGAGGTTTTCAAGGGCGCCGAGGCTGTCTTCGAGCTGTTCGACGTTCCGCGCGCCGATGAGTGCCGAGGTGACGCGCTGGTCGCGCAGCACCCAGGCGATCGCCATCTGCGCGAGCGTTTGACCGCGGCTCCGCGCGATCTCGTTCAAGCCGCGAATTCGCTCGAGGTTGCCCTCGGAAAGGAATTTTCGGGAGAGCGAGTCGCTGCGGGTGACGCGCGATCCCTCGGGAATGCCCTCGAGATACTTGTCGGTGAGCATTCCCTGTGCGAGCGGGGAGAACGCGATGCAGCCGATACCGAGCTCGCCTAACGTGTCGAGGAGACCATCCTCGACCCAGCGATTGAGCATCGAGTACGACGGCTGGTGAATGAGGCAGCGCGTCCCCATCTCGTCGAGCAGCGCTGCGGCGCGTCGCGTCGCTTCCGGAGAGTACGACGAGATGCCGGCGTAAAGCGCTTTCCCTTGACGCACGGCCTGGTCGAGCGCGGACATCGTTTCTTCCAGCGGCGTCTCGGGATCGAGACGGTGCGAATAAAAGATGTCGACGTAATCGAGCCCCATGCGCTCGAGGCTCTGGTCGAGACTCGCGAGGAGATACTTTCGCGAGCCCCACTCGCCGTACGGGCCGGGCCACATCAGGTAGCCAGCCTTGGTGGAGATGATCAGCTCATCGCGATACGGCTTGAGATCCTTGGCGAGGATGACGCCGAAGTTTTCCTCGGCGGAGCCGGGGGGCGGCCCGTAGTTGTTCGCGAGATCGAAGTGTGTGACGCCGAGGTCGAAGGCGCGCCTAACGACGGCGCGTTGCGTCTCGAACAGATCGACTCCGCCGAAGTTGTGCCAGAGACCGAGGGAAATGGCGGGCAGCCGCAGCCCGCTCCGCCCGGTGCGGCGGAAGCGGGCGTGCTCATAGCGATCTTCGGCCGCGAGAAATGGACTGGACAAGGGGCTAGGGGTTAGAGATTAGGGGCTAGGGGAACAAGGAGTGGCCAATGCAAGGATGCTAAACCAAATCCCCTAGGCTCTAGCCCCTAACCCCTAGCCCCTGCCTTTAGCGGCTACTCACCGACATACTCGCCGACGTAACGGCAGTCTTCTTGAAGTACGACTCGTTCGCCATGTGACACGCCAGCGCCGCGTGGTGACCGAAGACGACGTCCTCGACGACCGGCCTTCGCGTGCGCACGGCTTCGAAGAAGTTCCAAAGATGCGGGCGCGTATCGTCGAAATCCGGGCCGCTGAACGACAGGGCCTCCGGCATCGGCGACTGGCCGATCTTCGGATCGTTCTCCTCGTGCCACTTCTTGAAGTACGCGTCTCGTAACGCGCGCGGAAAGCTGTACGCGTAGTAGCTCGGCGAGTCATCCTTGCCGCTTTGCGGGGTGAAGGTGATCGTCGAGCCGGTGACCTCGAGCAGGCCCTTCGTCCCCTGCAGGCGATATGTCTCCGGCATTGCCGTGCCAAGGTTGAGGCGCATCGAGACGGGGAGATCGCCATAGTAATACAGCACCGAATGGACGTCGGGCATGTTGCGGCCGTCTTTCCAGCGACGAATGCTGCCGACCGCCATCGCTTGCGTGGGTGCCTGATTCATCCCGGTCATGAACATCATGCCGCTGACGAGGTGCACGAGCAGATCGCCGGCGACGCCGGTGCCGTACTCCTTCCAGCAGCGCCAGCGCGCAAAGATCAACGGGTTGAACGGAACCTTCGGTGTCACCGTTCCCTGCCACGTGTCCCAATCGAGATTTGCTGGGGAAAGATCAGGAGGCGGCGGATACTCCCACGCGCCCGTCGGATCGTTGCGGCCGAGCCACCCCTCGATGAGCATCATGTCGCCAAGGATGCCGCTCGCGATCATCTCCTTCGCTTTCGCGCAGATTTGCGAGCTCACGCGCTGCGAGCCGATCTGCACGATGCGTCCGCTCTTCTTGGCGGCGTCGACCATCGCGACGCCGTCGGCAGGACTGTGGGACATCGGCTTCTCGCAATAGATGTCCTTGCCGGCGCTGACGGCGTCGATGACGACCTGGCGATGCCAGTGATCGGGGACGGCGGCGACGATGCAGTCGATGTCCTTGTTGTCGAGCAGGTCTCTATAGCGGCGCGTCACGGGAAGTTTGGCACCTGCGATCTCACGCGCGAGCGTGTGGCGTCCATCGTAGAGATCGGCGGCTCCCGCGCACTCGACGCCGTCCAAGCCGATCGACGTCGCGAGCAGTCCGTTGCCCTGCATTCCGATGCCGATCATGCCGAAGCGGACGCGATCGCTGGGTGCGACGCGTCGCGTCATGGCGGCAAGCGGGTTCACGAGTGGCGTTCCGACGAGTGACGCTCCAGCGACGGCAGCGCTGACTCCAAGAAACTCGCGGCGAGAGAACTGGTCTTTCGACATGTCGGCTCCGTGGTGGGAAGACTCGAATGCCGATGATTCTCTTGCGCGAACGGCCGGGCGTCAAGGAAAGGGGGCTAGGAGTTAGGGGTAGGTGGGTTAGGGCGCTGGCCAGTAGTGCTTATACCGTTGTCGGATGTGCCACCCAGAGCCTAACGCCAATTGTTACTGGACGTGTGCGAGGGCGGCTCCTTCCAGCACCCGCCTGTCAAATCCGCCTTGCGCCATACGGATCATCGCGCGTCCGAGGCGTTCGGTGGTCGTGACACTCCCGCCGGCGACGCGGCGAATGAGGGGGAGGAACGGCCGAATCAGGTAATAGATGAAGTTGTACCAGCCGGTGCGCGAACGGATGCCGTGCATCGGTACGATGAGTCCCGGCCGCACGACAGCGACGTACGCGAGGGGCATGGCCAAGAGAGCATTCTCCGTTTTTCCCTTCACGCGCGCCCACATGACGCGACCTCGCTCGCTGCTATCCGCCCCCTGGCCAGAGACGAACACGAAGCTGATTCGCGGACTCCACGCGAGGAGCTGCATGGCGACACGGAGTGTGAGGTCACGAGTGGTGCGCGCGTACTCGGCCTCGCTCAAGCCCAACGACGTGACGCCGATACAATAGAAACAGGCGTCGAGGTCCGAGAGCTCGTTGGCAACCGACGAGAAGTCGAGGAGATCGGGGACGATGAGAGCACGCAACTTGGGATCGTGCACCGACGGAGCAGCGCGACCCACCGTCACGACGCGCCGGATCTCGGGATCACGAAGACATTCGCGGAGCACGCCCTGCCCGACCATTCCGGTCGCGCCAAAAACGACGACGTTCATGGGCGGAAGTTATGACGGGCTAGGGGAGAGAGGTTAGGCCCATAACCCCTCTCCCATGGCCCATAGCCCCTGATCTACCGGTGCACCAGCACGAACGAGAACTCCTGCTGCACGAGCTGCCGAACGCGGATCCCGGCCAGCTCGGCGGGGAAGTAGCGCGATCGCAGCAGCGCGTCCTTCACGGCCTTGAGGAACATCGGGTGCGTCGTATTCGGAAAGTTGAGCGTCTTTGCATCGACACGCCCGGTGCTGTCGACGACGAACTCGACGACGAAGCTGCCCTCCACGCCCGCCTCGCGCAGCAGCTCCGGATAGTGCGGCTTGGGATTACCGTTCTCCGGCCACGCGACCTTCTCGACGATGTCGGCGCCGTACGCGCCGTCCTTACCAGGATGGCTGAGCGCCCACATCGAGCCGCCACTCGCGAGCTCGCCAGTATACGCGTCGCCGAAGTCGTGCGCGTCGGTTGCATGCGCGGTAACGTCGAGGTTGACGTCAGTCAGCGTGGGCAGCGAGGCGAGTGTTGCGTCGACCGCCGTTCGCAGGCTCGTCAGGTCGGGGACGATGACTGCGGCCTTGGGAGCGGCGGCGCGCGCGAGCGCACCCTTCCGTATCGTGACGGTGCGGTGCGCGACGTCGCGCGGGTGGATGAACACGACCCGTTCGTCCGGAACCGGATTCGGAACGAGCGCTAGGTGGAAGGTGCGGCCACTGCTGACCGCCGCGACGGTAATGAGGGTCGCGTGGGCCGCGATACTGAAGGCGGTGACCCCGAGCTTAGCGGCGCCGAAGGGCCCGCCACGAGTGCTGACGAACGCTTGAAACATGGTATCCATCCCGACATCGTCAGGCATCGTGATTGACGCCGGACGCCATCAGGAAAGACAAACCGCGGGCCACGCCGCATTAAGACCGCCGATTTAACACCGGTGCAATCGTCTCGATCGGTGGCGCGAAGAGGGAAGGTTGGTCTGGATCGGCGAACACGACGGCGTAATCCGCCGGAGTGAACGCCCGCGCGAGACGCGTCGCGAAGTTTTCGCGAAGCACACGCTCGTAGTGAATGACGTCGTAGTCGCGCGGATCGGCGATTTCGGTAGCGCCCTCGTCGTCTACTTCGGGCGCAACCGCGCCGGCGCCACGGCGAGTTCGATATACGCGGACCTTGTCGCCGACCTCCCACGCTGTGCGTCCGCTGGCGAGCATCGCCTCGTACGACAGCTCGTGCCGGCTCTCCCGCGACGCGAGATATCGCGCCGGCGACTTCGTCAAGCGGACGCGGGCCGCGACCTTGAGCGTCGGAATTTCACGCCGGCGCAGGGCGTCGACGGTGTCGAGATACACTGCGCGGACGCCAGCCACATCGCCCACGAGCAGCCGGTGCAGCGCATGGCGAAGAAAGGTCTCGCCAAAGGGCTCGGCGCGGCTGGAGCGAAAGGCAACCCCGCGCAGCACCAACGACCCATCGTAGCCGAGCAACGCGTAGTTCTTGGGCTCGTGGGAGAGCATCGCCGCGTAGCGCCCCTCGAACTCGAGCTGCACGAGCGGCGGCATCAGCGCGGCGACGTCGGCGACGACGCGGCGTTCGTCGGCTTCGGTCCACGACTCGGGGACGGCGAAGTACACGCCGTCGGTGTCCGCCTCCAGCAGCGTGACGCCGCGTTCGGCGAGCGCGCGGCACATCAGCTCGAGCGTTTCGCGGCCGCGGCGCGTCACCTCGTTTGCGGCATGGACGTCGGCGAAGCGCGTGAGGCGGCCCCCGGCGGCGAGGTAGCCGTACGCGGTGTTCACCACCAGCTTCATCGCCGCCGACATCGCCTCGTGCGCATGGCGCTCGGCGGACCCATTAGGCGCCTCACGAGCCGCGGCTTTTGCGGTGAGTCTTTGCTCGACGAGCCGGTCGACGAGGGCGAGCAGGGCGCCGAGGTGGTCGCGCGCCGGCCCGATGCGAAAGGCGCGCATCAGCGACGGGTAGAGGCTGGCGACGTCGGCCTTGACGATGCGCCGCGCGACGCCCGTGGCGAAGAGATGCAGCGCGGCACCGCTGTGTGGCGTTCCGTCGCCCTCCTCGTGCGCGGGGAGCGCGCTCCCCGAATGGAGATAGGCGCGGACGAGGAGCGGATCGATCATTCCGGTGGCAGCGCCGGCATCGGAGAGCCGCTCATAACGTCGCGGGACCATGCGGGCGAGCGCGAAGGCCGGCCCGCCTAACGTATGCGAGAGCGCGGCGACCTCGTCGACGTCCGCCGTCGCGTAGCGACGAACGCGCGCGGGGTCGGTCTGATAGACGGTGTAGATCTGATCCCCACGAATCAGCTCCCGGTCCGGTCCGGCCAATCCCAGATGGCGGGCGACGGCCTTGAGTCCATAGGAGGGAAGAGCGCGCACCGTGTAGTCGTAGCGACGCACCGCGTCCAGCGTGTCGATGAGCTCGCGGCCTGGCGCGACGAAGCGCACGCGGCGCTCGGCGTCGTCCGTCTTCATGCCGCGCCGAGCGACACGACGGCGTAAACCGGGCGCACTCGCCCTGCCGAGCGCGAGGGAGACGCCGAGTCTTCGCGCTCGTCGAAAGAGAAAAGGGAGGTCGAAGCCGTGGAGGTTGTGATTCTCGATCACGTCCGGATCGACCGCGCGCACCCTCGCCACAAGCCGGCGAATCAGATCTGCCTCAGCGGCGGGGCTCGTGCCGTTCGCTTCGAGCACCTCCGTCGCACCCGACGGCTCGCGCACGGAGATCATGAAGACGCGATCGTGCGACGCGTAGAGGCCGGTCGTCTCGAGATCGAACTGCAGGCGGTGCAACTGGTCGTATGAGAGATCTTTAAAGTAGCTGCGTCCGGTAGCGACGAGGTACTGCTCCTCGGGCGGCAGCGAGAGCACGGCCTCAGCGCCCAGGTCGCGGACATGCTCGACGCGCCGTCCGAGCCTTTGCGAGGCGCCGAGCAGGAGCGCGGCGTTGAGTGTCTTATAACTATCGGCGGCGACGAGGTAGCGGAGTGCGCCCGGCCCCTCGAGCTCGCGATAGGTGATGCGCGCCCGCGCGTTCTCGCCCTCACAGAGTGCGTCGCCGAGGTGCAGAAGGTCGTCGAGACGATCGAGGAGGAGCCACGGGCGAAAGCGATGCTCCTCGCGGATCAGCGCACCGTCGACGCGCCGCCACACCGTAGCACGGCCGTCGACCTCGACCCAGACGGAGACGATGCCGGGAGTCGGGTCCCAGCCCCAGAGCCACTGATCCTCGACGCTCATAGCACTCATACGACCGAGGCGGCATCGCGAGTGTTCCGGCAGGAATCACGAATCATCCGAATTTTGCGAGTCACTCCTCGGCGCTCACGACTCCCAAGGCCAAACGATGTACTTTTGTAAACTGCACACCTGTCGAGTTCTAGCCGGAAGCTAACCGAGGCAGTCCACAAGAATCCCGGTGCATTGCGCGCTGAAGGTCACCCGAGCATGGAGCGATTCGGACAATTCGATTGATTCGTGTTGGACTTGTTTGCTGATCGAGAGGCCAAATCAGCGCGACGCGCCATGAATGTCCACGCGAATATTCCGCCACTTCCCCTGATTGAATCGCAACACACTCAATATGCAGCGTGTGATGTGGCCGACGAGGATCGCGATCCAGATATCGAGAGGATCGAGGTGGCTCGTACGCTGGATGGCGAAGCAGATGCCGAGGGGGACGATGACCTGCGAGATGATCGAGATGTAGAGTGGACTCTTCGTGTCGCCAGTGCCCTGGAGGCCGCCGGTGTAGGTGAGTGCGACGGCGATGAACAGACCGGACACGCTCAGGATGTGCAGCAACTGGACGCCGAGGTCGACGACTGGGCCGCTATGCATCCCGAAGATTGCGAGCAGTTGTCGCGGGATGAAGAGGAAAAGTGCGCCGATGAGCGCGGCGCCCGTTAGGCCGTAGCGCGCGGCGATGTGCACGGCTTGCCTCGAGCGATCGGGATTGCCCGCGCCGAGGTTCTGACCGGCAATGGCGGCGGCGGCGCCCATGAGTCCGACCGACGTCCACGTGATGAGTGAGAAGAGCTGTGAGTACGAGACCGCGAAGGCGGCCTGCGCGGCGGCGCTTTGCGCGAGCGAGCCGATGAACGACAGCATGAGGACGCCGCCGATGTTCATCGCGATGCCTTGGATTCCCGTCGGCAGGCCGAAGCGGAAGAGCGAGCGGATGATGTCCCAATCGGGAGCGTATCCACGCCCGCGCGGGAGCGCGACCACCCACTTCCCGCGCCAGAGCTCGAATAGTGAGTAAGTACTCACCACACCCGACGCGATGCAGGTGCCCATCGCGGCGCCCTTCGTGCCGAAGGCGGGGATCGGGCCGAGTCCGCGAATGAGCACGATATTGAGTCCCGCGTTCAACAGCGTCATCGCAACGCCGAGGATCATCGGCGTGCGCGCGTCGCC
>DATEHJ010000082.1:0-12562 GCA_035279645.1 Gemmatimonadaceae bacterium | reverse complement strand
CTTTCACGGCCGCGGTGCCTGTCGCGCGCTTCTCGGTGCGCAGCTTTCTGGGCGGGACGACTTCCGCCTTCTGCAAGAGCACCTCTAGCTCTGCATCCGGCAGCTCGTTCCAGCCTTTGGGAATAGGATAGAGGCGCCGCTTGTCGCTACCTGCCTTCGACTCGAACACTATCCAGCCGGTGTAGTAGAGCTGGGCGAGAAAGTCTTCGTCCTTCGTGCGAGCATTTAAGTCGTCGGGTCTCACATCCCACACCCGCCATTCGCTTCCCCGCCCATCCTTGAACTCTCGAGCTGGCATTTTCCGGCCTCCTTTTTTCCTCCAGCCTCCATTCAAGGTTTGTACTCATCTGTTCAGCGAAGCGTCCTCAGTCGTCTTGCTACGCTGATTTCCCTCGAAGTTTGCGCTCGAGATCGGCAACGTCCACCACGTCTTCTCCAGTGGAGTTTGGGCGCAAGAATCGGAGTGTCGCGCACGCAAGCGGCATTTAACGTCTCCTCATGACCACCGAGCAGGAGTATGTCCTTGGCACCGCGGACACGGAAATCCGGCGACTCGGTTTGCAGCATGCCGTATGGCGCTCCGATGCAACGAGAGCCTGGAGAACCGCGGGCTTTCGACCGGGGAACGTGATCATCGACGTCGGCTGCGGGCCTGGTTTTGCGACGTTCGACCTGGCCGAGATTGTCGCCCCTGGTGGGCGCGTCTATGCGATCGATCAATCGCCGCGCTTCGTCGACTACGCCGAGTGTCAAGCGCGCGCACGCGGTTTACAGAATGTGGTAGCGGCTGCCGCCAACTTGGACGCGTTCGAGTTCGATGGAATCGTTGCCGATGGCGCCTGGATCCGCTGGGTACTGGCCTTCGTGCGCCAGCCGCGCCGCGTCTTATCGCGGCTCGCAAGTGCATTACGTCCGGCGGCGCGGATCGTAATTCACGAGTATTTCGCATATGAAACGTGGAAGTTGCTTCCTCGCGACGACGATTTCGAGCACTTTGTGGCGTCGGTGATGCGGAGCTGGCGGAGCCGTGGTGGAGAGCCTAACGTCGGACTGCGCCTCGTTACGTGGTTGGAAGAGATTGGATTTCGTATTCGCTCGACGAGAACGATCACCGATCTTATTCGCGCCAACGATCCGCGATGGCATTGGCCAACAGCATTTGCGCTGAGCGGCATCGACCGTCTGATAGAGCTGGGTGACGTCGACGTCGCCGAAGGCGAGCATTTGCGAACGCGCCTGAAAAGCCTCTTTTCCGAAGAGGCTTGGATGTTCACGCCGGCCGTGCTCGAGGTCATCGCGGAGTGGCCGGCCTAGAGTGGCCGAGGGATGTTCACGCTTTCGCTTCCGAGTCGGAAACCGAGCGCCAATCAGGAAGAGCGGTCGTTGACTCGTACTTGAGGCGGATCCTTGTCATCTTCGCCGTCAAGCGATCGAGGTCCGGCATCGAATGACACAATTGCCACAGACGTCGCCGAAGGTTGAGACGCAACCGCTCGAAGTGCTCCCGCCTTCGAAGATCTTTCCGCCTATCGCCTCTCACTGCAAGATCGTGATTGTCTTCCATCGCCGCCTTGTCGACTGCTCGCGCGCCGGAAGAGGCAATCGCTGTACCCCCAGCTGGCTTTTTCGCCGCTATTTCGTAGCGATGTGCAGAGCCGCGCATCTCGGGATGCGAGTAGCGCTAACCGTTAGGCGAGAAGCGTTGATCGTTGTGGTGCTATCTGGCGCTCGACGTCACGCGGGCGCCTAGAAGCTCACCGGCCAGATCCAGCCTATGAGACCGCCGACAACGGCGCCTCCGATCGAGCCAATGAACTCGTTACGCAGCTTCGCCTGTCCGCGGCGTGACTCACAGAAGAAGTCCTTCGGGGCGGTGAGTTGCTGAGGGGTGTTAGGGCCAGGCCAGATGGGTGTAATCACGGGTCCAATTGGGACGACGTCGTTGCTGCAGGTGTAGTTCGCGGTGCTGTGGTAAGCGATAAGACCGCCTGCTACGCCCCCCAGTAACGTCCCGATGAAGGCGTGCTGCGAGCGGCGCCGCTGCACCGCGGCATGGATAGCGCCTGGCGGCAGCACTGGAGTTTCCTCGAGAATGGCGGTCGGACTGAGGATGAGTCTTTCCAGATCATCCACGAGCCGGCTGACCGCCTCGTCGAAGTGCCGGTTGTCGCCGGCGCGGTCGTCGCCGGGCTCGATATGCTCCGTGATCGTCCACAGAGGCAAACCGGTTTTCGGGTCGTTGATCGAGAGACCGAGTTGCGGATCGTAGATCCACTCGTGGGGGAGATCGCCGGTGTTCGCCGAGTTGTCGCGATCGACGACGGGATTGGCGAAGCGAATGACGAGTAGGACGTCCGCGTCCGCGGTGGACCCAACAAGCTCGTAATGCCCCCACTCTCTGACCGCGCCGTAGAACGAATCGTAAGCGCGGTTCGGTCCGCCATCGTACTTGGTGAGATGGAAGTAGCTGTCGGCGCCGTAGCTCTCACCGCCTCCATTGCCGATGAAGGCCGTCCGGGCGCGTAGAACCTGCTTCGGTACGGGTGCACGATTCGATGCGCCGGGTTGCCCCTGCGCGCTCGCCGCAGAGGAAAACATGACAGCGGAAACGAGGCATCGAAAACCGCAAGTGATTCGAGACATGCTGCCCCCTTTCGACAACGTCTGCCTACCGAGTGCATACCCTTTTGTATCCAATTACGGCTCGATGGGCGGAAGTGTTGGTGTAAGACGGGCGCCAGTCCAGCGTCCACGGCCGGATCGAAGCCGCGGTGCACGTTCAGATAGGCGGCATCGAAAGCGACGGTCTCGAGCTCGTGATGATGGAGGGCTTTCAGGAAGCCGCCGAGCTGCATCGCGTTGCGCTGCTGGTCTTCGTTAGGCAGCCCTGCGATCGATGCGATCATCGCGTGCACCGTATCCGAAATGGCGGATCTCAGAGCGTCGGTGGCGTCTGGACCGACTGCAGTTCGCGCGCGAGGCGCATCGCATCGGTGATGTCGCAGAGGTCGAACGGCTTTTGGAGCACCGCGGCAAAGCCCGCCACGTGGGCATTGGCTCGAACGGCTGGGGACGCATCCGCTGTGACGGCCACGAGGGCCGCGCGGCAATCGGCTGCAATCAGGGCGCGAGCGGCCTCGAACCCGTCCATGTGCGGCATGCGCAGGTCCATGAGAACCAGGTCGAACGTCTCCGACAGCGCCATCACTGTCGCCTCCAGTCCATCGCGCGCGATCGCGACGGAGGCGCCAGCCACCTTCAAAAGCCTATCTACCGCGCGTTGCATGTCGGGATGGTCCTCCACATACAGAACGCGCAGCCCCTTGAACCCGTCCGTGTCGCCACCAGTCGGCGGGCCGTTGCCCAGCGGTGCCTGGTTCGCCACTCGAGATGCCATCCGTGTTGAGAGGAGACGAGCCGTTTGGCTGCTGCCGGTACTTGAGTCTTTGATAAAGTATCGTGTCCTGCAACATCGGTCAGTCGCGCGAGCGGCCCAACGCCGGGCGCCGCCCAACTGTAACTACCCAACCACCAGACTGCGAATGGAGTAAAGCATGTGGTTGAGGAACAGCACTGTGTTTCGCGCGGCGCTCGGCATTGTGCTGATCGCGACAGCCTCTTTGGGGGCCGAAGCACAGGGGCGCGGTGGCGGAGTCGGTCGCCGCAGCCGTGGCGGCGAGGGTGACCACGCCGCCCGCCACGAGGACGACGCGGCAAAGCCGTGGACGGAGCGCTTCGAGGACATGGCGTCGACGAAGGAGGTGCTGAAGGACGTCAAGGTCGATAAGGCGGCCAACGACTCAATCAGCCGAATCGAAAAGACGTATAAGGACCACTTCCACAGCTACGCGAATGCGGCCAAGCGCGTGTTCGACGACGCGCAGGCGCAGAGTCAGCCGCCGAAGTACGCCCAACTCGACACGCTCGTCCAATACGGTCACGACCTGCAAGATCGGGAGTACGCCGAGATTCGCCAACTACTCGCCCCCGACCAGCGCGCGACCTTCGACGCGAACATTACTCGGCGCCGGACCGAAGAGGAGCAAGCTGCCGCGAAGCACCGTCATCCAAGCGATTAAATGTCATCGAGTCGTCAGCGCTCGTGAGACTCTAGCGCGCGTGTCGGGGAAGACTGCATTGTTCAACTTCCGCACGAACGCCACTGGAGGAAGATGTCTGACGAAGATCTGAAGGCCGAGTTGGAGCGACTCCGTCGCGAGAACGAAGCACTCAAGCAGCGCACCACTCGCGGAGTGTCACTGAAGGTGAGCGAGAAGGGCGGCGTCTCCGTCTACGGTCTGGGGAGATTCCCGATCACGCTGTACAAGGAGCAGTGGACGAAGCTGCTCGACATGGCGGACCAGATCCGCGAGTTCATCGTCGAGCACGAGAGCGAATTGAAAAAGAAGGAGTGACACCTTCGTGGGGCGAGGCGCCTGTCCAATTACTCGAGCCAGTTCTCCGGCGCGACCACCGTCGGACGGCCGCCAAGCGCGTCGGTGCGAATCAGGTCAGTCTGAAATCCAAAGTCGAACGCGGGCACGCGATCGATCGGCCGACTCTCTGACTGCTTCATTTGCAGTCCGCGCACCGCCGGACCCTGATCGGCGTTCAAGTTGTACGCGCCCCAATAGTGCGTGAAGCGCAGGGCACGATAGAGCTGAACGCTATTCAGCCCGGCACGCCATCCCACGTACAGCGCTGGGATGAATCCCGCGCCCGCGACCGCCGAGTGCCATTGATTGCAGTACTCGACCACGTCGTTACTCGGCGTACCCACGGCGACGCCTTCGAGATCGCACCACACGCAGACGCCCGCCGGGATGCCGATGCGAGTGGACTCGGACGCCGCCATCGTGCCGTATGCAGTTCCCTTCGACGGCGTCGGCATCCAGCCGCCTTCCGCTTCGACATGCTGCACGACCATGAGCGCGAACCCTGCGTCGAGCAGCGTCGCGGCCTCCCCGGGACTCAAGTCGTTGCCGCTCGCCTTACGTCGTGCAACATACCGAACGCAGAAACGGTATCCGTGCGCATAAAAAGCTTGGGCCGCGTCGGGCGTTATCACTACGTTCGCGTCGAACCCTCGGACGCCCTCTGGTGCCGTGAAGACATGGCCATCCGAGAGCGTCGTCTTCGATCGGGCTGCTCGACGTGCGCTCTTCTTGCGGCGAGAGCGTGCAGCCACGTTAGGCGACCGCCGCGATCGTCCCTGCGCCCATGAGTCGCCGAGTCCTGGGATCGACCCGGATATTCCATCCCTCGTCCGTCAACGGTCGAAGCTCACCACGTCGCGCTGGATTCTGGATCGCGATAGACGTTCGAATCGTTGCCATGTCGCTCATAATATGCTCTCCCGGGGCTCGGCGGCATCTCGCGGTTGCCGTCGAATCAAATTTGAGGCTTTTCAGGACATTCCGGGAACCGCGCGACGGACTGGCACCGGTCTGACCGCGTCACGCGTCACACGCGAGCTACCGATTCAGCCAATACGACATCTTCACCAGAATCGTATTCGCCGGATGCAGCGCCATCAGGTTCCGAATGTCGCCGCCAAACGTGTTGACACCTTCCTCATTCGCGAAGCCCTGCCTGCCTTCGTTCCACACGACGAACAACGTCGACCCCGGACGGTACTCCCAACGGAACACAAGGTTTGATTGAAACTCTTTAAAGTTGAAACCACCCGGCTCGCTCGTCACCGACAGATCGTCGAACGGAGCAAAACGCGCATCGTACTCCACTGCCCGCGGCGTCGATGAGAGCTGCCTAACGTCAGTGTACGTCCCCTTCGACACGAAGGGCTGCATGTATGCCTGTAGTGACACCGACGGCGTGAAGGTGTAGTTGAGCCGTACTGTCGCCGAGCGCGTCGTCTGGTCCAGACGAGCGAAGGCATAGTGCGGCCCCGCCGCGTCCGAGTAAAAATTGTACCACTGATAGTCGGTGATGTTGTGGCTTACGCTCACGCTGAACGCGGAGCTGAACCGCCCGAACACCTTGTAGTCGATCTCCGGACTGAGATTCCACGAGCGGTTCTTTCCGTCGCCGACATTGTAGGTGCTGAAGTTGAAGTACGGGACCACTGCCCTTCGATCGTTCCCGTTGATCGAGACCCACGGCGCGACGTAGCTGTCCTGACGGATCGCCGGGCCCCCGCGTGCACTCCGATCGTCGTACGTCGCGCCGAGCTGGCCGAGCGTGCCGCCAAAGTGCAAACCCCAATTGTTCTTCAGCGTGATGTGCATGTTTGTGTTGTAGGCCGCCTCGAGTGGGAGCCCGTCCGTCGTCCAGTACTGCCACCAGTTGTTGTTCCACTGGAGACGCTGGTAGAAGAAACGCTCATTCCTGTCGAAGTAGCCAACCCACGTGCTCCACGATGTTTGATCCGCTCGGCGGAGATACCCGATGTCGTTGATCTCAAAGCCGGCTGAACGGCGCTGATACGCACTCTCGAACAGCAGATGCTGCCCGCCGACCTTGTCGAACTTGAACTCTTCGGCGTCGCCGCCGAGGACGGTGCGGTTGGAGTCGAGCGGGAGTCGCGCGTCGGGACGCTGATATCCATGGACGGAGTTCGTCTGCAACGCCTGCATCGCCACGGGTGTTCCCTGCACTCGACTCTCGTCGAAGGTGCCGGAGATCTCGTAAGTGTTATTGTAGAAGCGATTGCGAAAATCGACCGCGCCGACGTACGCGCTCGTCGGGAGGAAGGGCTCGGACCAGCGATCGTTCTGCCGCTCGACCGCCGTGACGATTGCACCGATGGTCGTGTTCCCGCCGCGCAGATCCTGCTGCACTCGTCCGACCGCGTAGTTGGTCCGCGGCTCGAAGGTCGTGTCGCCGGGACTCGCGTCGCGCTGGGTCACGGCGTCGAGCACGCCTATCGTCGTTCCGCTCGTTAGGCGACCGGTGAGCTTCGCGGCGCCGAGGATCGTCGTCGGCGCCTGGGGAACGGTGTCGCCGTAGGTGCCGGCGAGCTGAGGGGTCCGGCCGATACGCCTACTATAGTATAGGCCTTCCCCGAAGCAGTTCACATTCGAGCAGTTGACACCGAACTGGAAGAGCCCTCTTCCGGCGACAAAGAAGGGGCGTCGTTCGTCGAAGAAGCTTTCATATGCGGTGAGATTGAGCACCGCCGGGTCCGACTCGACCTGGCCGAAGTCGGGATTGATCGTCGCGTCGAGCGTCATATTCGACGCGACGCGATACTTGAGATCGCCGCCTACCGACGCGCTCGACGGATTCGTGAATTGATTCCTGGTGATCGTCGAGGCGCGCTTCGTGACGACATACGGCATCGCCTCCAATCGCCGCGGGACCTCGAGATTCTCGAGCCCGTCCAGCGTGCCGAGCTGGGAAAGCATGTCCGGCTTCGACTGGCTGAACATCGGCCAGCTCACGCGCTCGTTGTAGCGATAGATGTCGCGATCAATCGTGAAGCCGAAGCTGTGCAGTCTCCCGTTCCCATAGCGCAGCTGCGATAATGGAATTCTAAACTCGGCGGTCCAGCCCAACGAATCGATTGTCGTCGCGACGTCCCATACGGCGTCCCAGGCGAAGTCCTCGTTGCCCCCATTGAAGATCTGGGCGTCGAGCTTCACGCCGGCAGCGTTGACGCCGAACTCGTACCCCGTGCGCTTGTCGTGATATGAGTCGAGAAAGATCCAGATCATATCCGACGGCGTGAACGAGTCGCGCCGCTCGAGCAGGCGAATGATGCTATCCGGTCGCGGATCGAACGCGCGGACGAACACGTACAGGTTCGACGCGTCGTACGCGACCTTCGCCTCGGTCTTGAATCGCGGCTTCTTTCCCTCGGTCGGCTGCCACTGCGTGAACTCCGTGATCGGCGGCGCTTGCCGCCACACAGGATCGTTGTCCTTCCCGTCGATCACGGGAGCGCGAGCCGCGCGAATGGCGACGGTCTCGACCCGGATGGGCGTGGTGTCGCGCTGCGTGGACAGCAAGGTTACACTGGCGAGCGTGAGGAGGGTCAGCATGCAGCGGGGCTGGAGTATGGTCGCCGGGTTGGACAACCATACGGGTACTTAGGGTGGATAAAGTTTCACAAAGCTGTCATCCCGAGCGAAGCGAGGGACCTGCACCTTCGATCAAGTGCAGATCCCTCGCTCCGCTTAAGATGACAGAAGGCCTCAGTCCGCTAGCCCGTACTGCCCCGGATCCTTCCCAATCCGCGCCGCCGCAATCAGCTTCGGCACGTACTCGCGCGTCTCCACAGGGAGACTCTTCGCGATCGCGTAGAAGTCGGAGTCGCTGCCCGTCGATCGGCCGAGCGTGCGCTTCATCGCCTTCGAGACCGTGCCCGGCCCCGCGTTGTACGCGGCGGCGGCGAGATACCACGAGCCGAACTGATCGTGGAGCTCCGACAGATAGGTGAGTGCGGCGTCGGTGGACTTCGATGCATTTGTGCGCTCGTCGACCGTGCGACCGACGGAGAGGCCGAGCTTCCGCGCGGTGCCGCTCATGAATTGCCACATGCCGACCGCGGACACGCGCGAGCGCGCCGCCGTCTTGTACTCCGACTCGATGAGCGGGAGATATGCGAGCTCCTGCGGCATGTCGCGCGCCTCGAGCTTGGCGGTGATCATCGGCAGATACTGCGCGCCGCGATTGAGCGCCGCCGCGAAGTCGTTCTTAGCCGAGGTCGTGAATCGCTTGACCCAATTGTCGACGCGCGGATTGGCGATGTTGGCCATGCCCCAGGCCGGCGCGGGCGGTGTCGCGTTAGGCAACGAGGCGTTCACCGGCGTGGAGATCGCCTCGGCCGCCGGCGGGAGTGCGACTTGAGGAGGGCTGCCTAACGTCTCCGTCGCCGCGAAGGCAGCGGCAGCGAAGAACGCCGAGGTCATGACCCAGCGAACGACCTTGTCCTTGTTCAGGACCAGTGTATGGCGCATAGCCCACGTCGACATGCGTCGGACCTCCTCGATACGGCTGTGGGGGGCACGCGAAGATGTACGGCAGCGCTTCAGCGCTAACCTTCGTGCTCTCTTAGGTACACCCTCCCCGGGATGGTGTTCTGGATCACGTCGCTTCCGCGTGATGACGGTGGGGGGCCAAAAAGCCTGGCGCGTGCGGCGAGACGCGTCGTGAGCACGGATTCCCATGACAATTCCGCCGGTAGGGCAGGCTCGACATTGACGTTTGATGGGAAGGCCATAGAATGTGCCGATTGCCGCGCGCGACGCTGTGAGGCGGCCATTCCGCCGTTCATTAAAGCATTCTCATGAAGCGCTTTTTCCTAACTGCCGCGCCTGCCTCGATGCTCCTGCTGGCTTGCGCGACGGCCACTCAGCAGACGTACATCGCCCCAACGCGTGAGACGGTCTACTCGACGACCGAGGCGCACGACGCCAGTCCCGTGTCGCACGTCGAGTACGTCGAGAATCACTCGACCGTGCCGATCATCGTCTTTGCGATCACGGTCACGAATTGCGAGAATGTGAAAGTGACGTGCGGCGTGAAGCAGGTGCATCGCCGCATCGACGCCGGGAATCGCGACATGGTCCTCCGCGTCGAGCCGCAGAACACCGATCGGGCGTGGAGCTATGCCTTCGGCTTCAGCTGGCATCCGGACTCGTCGTACGGCACCGCCGCGCTCAACGCGCTCGCGCAAGGCGGCGACTCGTCCGTGCGCGTTAGGCTGGCTGCGATGCAGCACGCCGATTCGCTCCGCAAGGCCGAGACGGGTCCACATTACAATGACCTCTCACGAACGGATTTCTCGGCGCTCGCCGGTAAGGTCGCGTCGATGCGCGCGTATCCGGAGTCGCTCCTGATAGCGCCGGGAGAGCGCGTGAGCATCGAGCGTATACGGTTGCTGCTCGTCGACAAGGGCGGCGTCGTGCTCGGCCAAACGCGATGGGTGAAGTGGCGCAGCAACGGCGGGCCGGTGCAGTTCCTTCCGCCCGACGCGCTCATCGCAAAGCGCCCCGGGCGCACTGTGTTTCGTTATACTCTCGCCGACGAGGCCCAGCAGATGCTCGGCGCTCCAGTCCCCGATCTCGATTACAACGTGATCGCCGCCTATCCGCCCGACCCGCACGCGCCAATGTTCGAAGGACGCGCGCTCGACGCCGACAGCAAACAGCCGCTCGCGTGCGCGGCCGTCGCGCTCGAGGACAGCGCGCAGAACATCGTCGCGCGTGAGCGAACGGCGGCGACGGGGACCTTCCTGCTCACTTCCCCGCGCCCAGGCACGTATCGCGTACGCGTCGAGACGCCGGGGTGGGCGCCGGCGTACGGGCCGGACGAGCTAGCGAAGGCCGACGAGGACAGGCAGCACGAGTATCTCGTTAGGTTCACCGACCGGATGCTCGCACCGCGCTACATGACCGATCCGGACGAGATCCAGCACGCGCACCCAGTCTCTCTGCGTGTGGAGATCCCGGGGCGGGCGACGAAGGGCGCCGCCGCGCCCGTCGTGAGCAATGTGACGCTCGGCGGCTCGGAGGCGATGCCTATCCTCGGCATCGTCGGCCGCGCGCCGGCGGGGACGATGTGGATGCAGTTCGTCGTCGACTCGGCGGGTCAGGTCGAAGCGAAGTCGATCGCGTTGCCGTTAGGCAGCGACCCGAAGGCGCTCGCGAGCGTGACATCGGTTTTGCCGCGCGTCCACTTCGCGGCAGCGCGCGAGTCGGGGAAGCCGGTGTGCGAGCTGCTCAGGATGCAGGTGAATTTTAGCTCGCGGTGAGATTTGAGGCGTGAGCAGGGACTAACACGGGATGAGCCCTTCAGACCGCGTTAAACGGTCAGTGTTTCGGCCGCACGCCGAAGAACAGATACGTGTTCGACGGGATGTCGCCGGTGATGCCGACGCCCTTGGCCTGCAGCGCGCGTACGGTCGCGAGGTTTTTCGCGGCGACGAGCTGGTCCCAGATGTCTGGGTCGGTCACGCCGATCACGTGGATCTCCCACCACCCTGCCTGGCCGCCGTTCGCGTGCGACTCGGCGAGATCCGTGTCGATGATGTGGCTGTGCGCGGGGAGCGGCGCGTTGGCCGCGCTCGGGCCGAAGAGACGCGACAGATCGATCGTCGACGGATGATTGATGCAGGAGCCAACGACCGGACACTGCAATGTCGCGTCCGGCGGACGAAAGCCGATCGGGGTCATTACGTATAGAACGGGAATCTTGCCGGGGCGCGGATCGACGGTCCCGTCCTCGCCGACCTCGCAGCGGCTTGGGGCGCCGCTCGACGGCGGCGTGGCGCAGAAGAAGGGTTTGTGATAGAAAAAGCTAACGGTCGTTCCGTTTTCCCAACCGTCGGTGAATCCGAACGCTGCGTCATCCTGCGCGTTGTGGCTGGTCGCGAAGGCTGGCGTCGCCGGCGCGCTGATGTGGGGCGTGCGTTGATCCGTACAGGCCAAGCACAGCAGTGTAGCGAGTACTAAAATGGTGAGGCGCATAGGACCTCCATGTGGAACTTGGCCGAGAGGAATCCCCGCTCGCGGCCGGTTCGTTCCACGATGGGTCCGCTTTACGCACCTCGCGCGACCTGAATCGCCTCTGCTTCGCCGGCGGCCGCCGACTCGGGGCTCGAGACGGCGAGCGGGCGCCCTGTCTCGAGCAGCGACTTGAGGCTCGACAGTGCCTTGGGCCAACCCATCGAGATCCCCTTCTGCACGCCCGAGCCCTCGCGCAACTCGTCGTGCGTCACCGTGAGCTTGACCTCGCCGCCTAACGGCTCGAGCTCGAAGGTCACCGTGGAGTAGCCCTCGTCGCGGAGGGCGTCGTCGAACTCGACGCGCCAGGTGATCACGAGGCGGTGCGGCGGGTCGCTCTCGATGACTTGGCCGCTGTCGGAGATGGTGCCCTCGCGCCCCCAGTAGTGCACCGGCGCGCCGACGGTCCAGGTCGACTCGACGCGGCGTCCAAACATATAGCGTTCGGTGAACTCCGGCTGTGTGAGCGCGGCCCAGAGGCGTTCGGTGGTCGTCGCGATGTAGGTGACGTAGACGAAGCTGGGTTTATTCATCTGGTGCCTCCAACGCGCGCTTGAGGTCAGCGAGAGCGCTGATTCGCGTTTTCTCATAGCCACCAATCCAACGCTTCGTGATCTCGTGAATGGGCGCGGGGTTGAGGTAGTGCAGCTTCTCCCGGCCGCGCCACACGGTGACGACGAGGTTCGCCGCCTCGAGCACCGCGAGGTGCTTCGTGACGGCCTGCCGCGACATGTCGAGATGCTCCGAGAGTTGACCGAGGGTCTGCCCGTTGTCGGCGCGCAAGCGGTCGAGCAGGAGCCGTCGGCTAGGATCGGCAAGTGCTTTGAAGACTTTGTCCATCTGGGGTGACCAATATGCAACTATTTAGTTGCCTGTCAAGAGTGAGCGGAATTCGGCCCACTCGGTAGATGAGCGGCTGGCCGTAGCCTTTCGAATGAGATCGGCCTTTTGCGTCTCGACCTGAAGTCGGCTACACTTCCGCCGCGCAAACTCTCCCAGCGGAGACCAGCTATGGACCGCCGTCATTTTGTCGTCTCGTCCGCGTTAGGCACCGCGGCCCTCGCATCGAAGCATTTGCCCCACCTCCCGCGGGA
>DATEHJ010000081.1:0-3373 GCA_035279645.1 Gemmatimonadaceae bacterium | reverse complement strand
AGTACCGCGAGCGCGCGTACACGATCTCCCGGCCGTCCGGCGAAATTTGCGGATCCGCGGCCCACTGCAACTCGAAAATGTCGCGCAGCGTGAACCGGTGATTGCCTAACGAGTCCTGCGCGTGCACGACAGACGCCATCGCGCACGCGGCGCACAACGCACTCATCAACGTTCGCATCGCATCTCCCGATTCGGGACGCACCCTCCGGCGCCCAACGCGCCACAATTTCGCACCCCTAAGTTGGGAACGGTACGCCCCCGCGCAAGCGCGCCCGCCAATCCTCTCCTTCGCGCACCGCCGCAATCCTTTGTACCGCCCCGCACGATTTCGCACCCGCTCCCCTCGACCCCCCAGTCTACGTTCGCGGCGTGCGCTCCCTCGAATCCTTCGCGGCCCTCGTCGCCGCCACGAGCTCCGACGCCGCCCTCTCCGCCCTCGCCGCGGAACTCGGCTTCCCCACCGAGTCGGTGCGACTCGATCCAGATACCCAGGCCACCCTCGGCGTCCCGTCTGCGCCGCTCGTCCGCTCCGCCCGCGTCGCAACAGGACACGGCGCACTCCGCGCCATTCTCCTCGAGTGCGAACGAGACACACCACTCCGCACCATCGCAACCAACGTCGCCCAACAGTGCACGTCCCACGCTCCGCAATTGCTCTGGCTCCTCATCGCCACGCAATACAATGGATGCGATCTCATGATCGCCACGTGGTCGGCCGATCGATCGAAACCGCGCGTCGTTGCTCTACATGTCGATCGGACCCACGTCGTTCCAAGCGACGCTGAAACAGTTGCCGCACTCGCTGCCGCAGCCGACGACTCCGACATCCTCGCCTACTCCGCGTGGCTCGACACGTTGGGCCGCGACGCCCTCACCCGACGATTCTATCGCACCCTCGAACAAGTCGTCGCCAATCTCGCCAACTCAGCCACCTTCGGCACCGCACCCACTCGCGTGCCGCCGCCCGAACGCACCGACCTCGCCCTGCTCTACGTCTCCCGACTCCTCTTCCTCAGCTTCATCCAAACCAAAGGCTGGCTCGACCACGATCGGCGATTCCTCCACAACACCTTCGCCCGGACCATGGAACGCGGCGGCAACTACCACAACCGAATCCTCCTCCCACTGTTCTTCGGCACCCTCAACACACCGCCCCGCGCACGCGCGGCAGCGGCCCGCGCCTTCGGCCGCATTCCATTTCTCAACGGCGGCCTCTTCGCTCGCACACCCCTCGAACGACGCCGCCCCCATCTCCGATTCGCGGACGATATGCTCGGCGTCGTCTTCGGAGAATTACTCTCGAGGTACCGCTTCTCTCCACGCGAAGAGTCCGCCAATTGGTCCGAAGCCGCAGTCGATCCCGAAATGCTGGGCAAAGCGTTCGAATCCCTCATGGAGGCGAACAACCGCCGCGCCTCCGGAGCGTTCTATACCCCGCGACGACTCGTCGCCACCGTTAGTCGCGCCGCGCTCGCCCACGCTCTGACCATCGGCACGACCTCCCCCGACTCGGCCCTTGCCGCGCTTGATGGGCACATGCCTAACGGAGATGACGCACACCGCCTCCGCGAACGCTGCGATGAGATCACCATCCTCGACCCCGCCTGCGGCAGCGGCGCCTTCCTCGTCCACATCCTCGAGCAGCTCGCATCCCTCCGCTCCCAACTGGGCGATCCCCGCCCGGTGTGGCAACTCCGGCGCGACATGCTCACCAAATCCATCTTCGGCGTCGACATCAATCCGACCGCCGTCTGGCTCTGTGAGCTCCGGCTCTGGCTCTCCGTCGTCATCGACTGCGACGCGCACGATCCCATGCTCGTTCCGCCGCTCCCAAACCTCGATCGCCACATCCGCATCGGCGACTCCCTCGCCGGCGACGCCTTCGATCCTATCGTTAGAACGCCGTCTCGCGGCAGCCCACGACTCGCCCAACTCCGCGAACGCTATGCCCGCTCCAGCGGACGCCGCAAACACACGCTCCAGCGCGCACTCGATCGCGCCGAACGGACACTGGTCGTCACACACCTCGAACGACAACTCGCGGCATCGTCCGCACGACGCCGCGACATCCTCTCGGCCCTCCGCGGACGCGACCTGTTCGGCACACGCGCGACGCCGGCATCAATCGCCCGACAACGACTCGCCGCCGAACGCGACCGCAGTCGATCGCTCGCCGCTTCACTCCGCGCCGTGCGCGACGGTGGCGCCCTACCCTTCGCGTGGATCACCCACTTCCCCGATGTCGCCCGCGCCGGCGGCTTCACCACCATACTCGGCAACCCTCCATGGGTTCGGTTGCACCGCATTCCCGCTGACGCACGACTCGAGCTGCGCCGCCGCTTCACGTGCTATCGCAACGCCCCCTGGTCGCGCGGCGCATCGGCAGCCCGCGCCACCATGGGATTCGCTGCCCAGGTCGACCTCGCCGCGCTGTTCGCTGAACGCGCACTCTCACTGCTCCAGCCCGGCGGCACGCTCGCGCTCCTCCTCCCGTCGAAGCTCTGGCGCGCCCTCGCCGGAGGCGGCATCCGCGCCCAACTCCACCAGCACGCGCACCTGGTGTCGCTCGAGGACTGGAGCGAAGCACCCCGGCAGTTTGACGCGGCTGTCTATCCGTCGCTCCTCGTCGCCACACGACGAGATGCGATTCCACGCAACGATTTCCGCGACGAAGAAACCGAAGGCGTCGACCACGACATCAGCACCACCGTCCACCGGCCGAACCGCAGCACGCACTGGTGCATGCCGTACCATCGTCTCGCGCTCGACGCGGACCCGGCCAGCCCATGGCTCCTCGCCCCACCACCCGTGCGCGACGCGTTCGACCTCCTCGCTGACGCTGGTATCCCCCTCGCCCACAGCCCACTCGGCCCCCCACAACTCGGCGTCAAATGCGGGCTCAACGAGGCCTTCATCGTCCGCTGCACAAACGCGGAGTCAGCCATCGCCACGATCAACGATGGACGCCGCAGCGGACGCGTCGAACGATCGCTCCTCCGCCCGCTCCTGCGCGGCGACGCCATGGCCGCATGGCGTCCGACGGCTAACGGAACAAACGAGTGGATCCTCTGGACGCACGACGCCCGCGGCGCGCCGCTCCGCACGCTGCCGCCGCTCGCGCACGCCTGGCTCGCCCGATGGCGCTCGGCCCTGTCCCATCGAGCCGATGCCAGATCGCGCGGACCATGGTGGTCGCTCTTCCGCACCGCCGGAGCGGGCACCGAGCTCGCTCGCGTGGTGTGGGCCGACGTCGGTCGCACCCCGCGCGCCCTCGTGCTCGCGCCGAACGATCGTACAGTCGCGCTCAACAGCTGCTACATCCTGCCCTGCCGCGACCCACGCGACGCGCATACCCTCGCCGCACTCCTCAACT
>DATEHJ010000080.1:0-8315 GCA_035279645.1 Gemmatimonadaceae bacterium | reverse complement strand
AGAGCCGATCTGCCGGGGGAGCGGCCGAGAGGAGCACCGTGGCAACGGCGCGATCGGTGCCGCGCCGCGCCGTGGCATACAACGTCAGATAGAAGTCCGACGCCGACACGCCGGTGGCGTCCGTTAGCGTGTCCGGCGCCGAACGAAATCTGCCCGCCCAGGCGTGCGTGATGTCACCGCGATAGACGACGATGCCGCGTTCGTCCGGACCACGCACCAGTGCCGGCAATTGTGTGAACGACGTTTCGCGATCCGGCGACGTGGCGAGAGCGGCGCTTGCGCTGTTCGCGAGCTCTCGTTCCACGTCGGTTAAGGCCGCCTCGAGTGCCTCGAGGCCACTACGGGCGCGTGTCTCCTGCCACTCGCTCCAGTTCGCCGTCACCTGCGCCAGCTCCCTTTGCGATCGCCCTCCGATGATCACGCCCGCGCTGAGGAAAACCACGCACGCGATAGCCCAACCCCGCTGCGCACCACGAAAGCGAAAGGCCAAGGCAGCTGCCCCGACAGTAGCGAGCGCCCAAACGACCAGATACTGTACCGTCGGCGCGTCGAGCCAACGGCTCGCGGCAAGAACAGCGACCGCGACTGACACGGCCCATCCCGCGCCGGGGGTGAGAAGTCGGCGCGGCGATCCGGAAGGAAGCCGAGGCGCTTTTTGCAACGTCAGCTCATCGCGAATGACTCAGCCTCTCCCCGCGCCTAACGCGCGTTCGGTGCTCAAGCCGTGGCGCCTCAAGGAGCTCCGTCCCGAGCAGGTGGCGCACACGCTCGCCCACGATCCGCGACTGATCGTGCCCGTCGGGACGTGTGAGCAGCACGGGCCGCACATGCCGCTTGGCTGTGACACGATCATCGTCGAGCATCTGGCAGACGACTTCTCGGCGGAGTTCGGCGTGCTGCGGGCGCCGACATTGGAGTACGGCGTCAACGTCGATACTGAGCGCGGCTTCCCTGGAAACGCCTCGCTTCGCCGCAAGACGCTCCATCGCATGCTCAACGATCTCATTGACTCCTGGGAGGCGACCGGCGTCCACGAATTTGTCCTCCTGACCGCCCACGAGCACGACCCGCATCTCGAGGCCTTGTCCACCGTCGTCACGTCAGGCGCGCGCGTGCGAGTCGTGGACATTTTCGAGGTTGACTTCAGTGACTTGCTCGAGGCGCAGTCAGAACCGATGCACGGCGACGAGGTTGACACGTCCCTGTTGATGTATTTGGCGCCCGAACTGGTAGCGGCCGACCTCGCTCAGGATTATATGATGTCACGAGACGAGCTACGACGATACCGGCGCGGCTGGTTGCGCGTCCCAAAAGGAAGCCCCGGTTCCATCGGCAGGCCACGGCTCGCGTCCGCTGCCAAGGGAGAGAGGATCTACCAACGTATGCGGTCTCGCATTCGAGAGAGGGTGTTTCTGGCGCCGCCGCTGGACGAGTCTTGAAAAGAGGAACCCCCACCGGACACATGGGTACGATCTGCCGCATGAGACTCGGCTCCGTAGCGGTGACCCATGTCGCGCTGGTCGCCAGCGTCGCAGCCCCGTTGTCGTTGGTGAGTGGTCAAGCGCTCAACCACACAGTCGACGAGGGGACTTTTCTCGTCTCCCGTGGCGGGGCCCCAGTTGGCCGCGAGTCGTTCCGCATTTCCAGACTCCAATCGGTGTCCGGAGAAGCCTACCGTGCGACTGCCCAGGTGGCACTCGGCGACCGACGCATCGTGCCGACGCTGACCTGCGACTCGACCGGTGCTCCGGTGTCGTACGACGTGACGGTGCAGGGCGGGCCCGACCCGGCTCGCCTCCAGGCGCGAGCGAGGCCAGGTCGTTTCAGTTCACTGCTCAGAACTCGAGACGGCGAGTCGACGCACGAATACGTCGTTCCAAGCGGTGTCGTGGTAATCGACGATGATGTGGTTCATCAGCTCTTCTTCGTGACATTGGGTCGACGCTCGGGTTCGCTGACGATACTCGCGCCACGCACCGGATTTCAGGCGCAGGCGACGCTGGAGGATCGAGGCGCCGGCACGGTGGTCATTGACGGCAACCCCATACCGGCCACGCACTTCGTGCTGAGCGGCGCTGGGTTTGCTCGGCGCGAGTTCTGGATCGATGCTGCCGGACGCGTCCTCAAAGTCTCGATCCCGGATCGTGGAATAATCGCCCAACGGGACGAGGCACCTCGCTAAATTCCCGGAGATTTCCGGGGCGGCGCCTAACGTTCCAAGTTGCTTCCCGCAGCTAGGGCTTTTTCGTCGTTCGGTGGACCGGTCGATCCTTGAAACCGGCCCTACGCGCCCCCCGTACTGCCCGCAGACTTCCAGCCACAGGACCCACCGACAATGCGTTTGTTGAAGCCGGTCGCCTTCACGGCGCTGCTCGGCGCCATCTCGCCCGCCATGCTCGCGGCACAGGTGCCGAGCTCTCCTCAGCAGCCTCAGTCCTCGTCAACGGCTCTCACCATCGACGAGGCCATTTCACTCGCAAGACAAAACAATCCGCTGTACCTGCAGACAGCGAACGAGCGGAAGAGTGCCGATGCCCAGGTGAAGAATGCGTACGGCGCGCTCCTTCCGTCATCGAACGCGCAGTTCTACTCCGGCTATCAGCAGGGAGGCGACCTTTTCGTGAACGGCGGCACGCTCGCCGTCGGCTCGGATCAGCTGCAGTCGCAGTACTACCTCGGCCTGAACTATCGACTCAACGCCGGGACGCTCGTGCAGCCGCGCGCGGCGAAAGCGAATCGCGTCGCGGCGGACGCGGACATCACCGGCGCCGCGGAGACGCTGAGGTCCCTCGTCACACAGCAGTACATCACGGCTCTCCGTGCCGAGGCCAACGCTTCGCTGCAGGACACGCTCGTCGAAGTACAACGAGCGAACCTCGAGCTGGCCAAGGCTCGTGTAGCCGTAGGTGCGGACAACATTCTCGCGGTCCGACGCGCGGAAGTGACGCTCGGTCAGGCAGAAGTTGCCGCGCTCACCGCGCACAACACCGCCGCGGTCGAGAAGGTCAAGCTGTTCCAGCAGATCGGTGTGCAGCCGCCGTCGGGTGGTGTCCAGCTGACGACGACGTTCGCGGTCGCAAAGCCGACATTCTCGCTCGACTCCGTCCTCGATCTTGCGCGCCGCGTCAATCCTGCGGTGCAAGCGCTTCGGGAGCGGGAGCGTGCAGCGGGTTGGAACGTGCGCGTGGCGCAGTCGGCCTATACGCCGACGCTGGCTCTCTCGACTGGTTGGAGCGGCACGTCGTTCCAGTACACGAACTCTGATTTTCCGGTACAGCAGGTGATCTCGAACAACCTACGCAGCCTCGCCGGGTGCATGAGCCAGGACTCGATTCGGACCAGGGTGAACTTGACCAGCTTGGATTGCAACAATGGCCGCTTCACGCTGACTCCCGATCAGGCGTCGCAGATCCGCTCCGAAAACTCGCAGTTCCCATTCAAGTTCCAGCGCGCGCCGCTCTCGTTCTCGGCGACGCTGTCGATTCCGATCTTCGACAACTTCAGCCGCGAGCAGCGCGTCGAGCAGGCACACGTCGATCGCGACAACGCGCGATTGACCGTCAAGTCTCGCGAGCTGCAGACAACGGCTGACGTCACACAGGGCTACTTGAATCTCGTGACCGCCGCGCGCACCGTGGAATTGCAGGAAGTCAACGCGCAGAAGGCGCGTGAGGAACTGACCTACGCGCAGGAGCGGTATCGCGTCGGCGCGGCGACGTTCCTCGACGTGACCACATCGAGCGGTGCGTTCGTGCAAGCGCAAGTCGATCGAATCAACGCGATCTACGACTATCATCGGGCGTACGCCGCGCTGGAAGCCGCGGTCGGCCGTCCCCTTCGCTGAGCGACAGAGGCTCACACTACATGAGCAAGAAAACGAAGCTGTCGGTTGCTGGGATCGTGGTGCTTGCGCTGGCCGGTTTCATCGTCCTGACGGCGATGCGGAGCGGCACGAAGTCGGTGAGCGTCCGCATCGAGCCCGTGCAGAAGCGCGATCTCATCGCGTCGGTCACGGCGAGCGGCAACGTCACGCCGCATACCAAGGTCGATCTCAGCTCCGACATCACCGGCAAGATCGTTAGGCTCGCGGTGAAGGAAGGCGAGATGGTCTCCAAGGGGCAGTTCCTGCTCCAGATCGATCCACAGGAGGCGCAGGCGAACGTGCAGCGCGCCGAGGCGGCGCTCTCGGCCGCAAAGGCGTCGTCGGCACAGGCGAAGGCGAACCTACTCCAGGCACAGAAGAGCTATGAGCGCTCGCTCGAGATCAAGAAGGCCAATCCCCAACTGATCTCCGATGAGCAGCTCGAGCAATTGAGCACGACGGTGGACGTCGATAAGGCGGTGCTCGAGTCGCAGAACCACCTCGTCGATCAGAACACCGCCGAGCTTGCGCAGGTGCGCAGTGCGCTTGGAAAGACGACGATCTTCGCGCCGATGGCTGGCCGTGTGACCCGCCTCAATGTCGAGGGCGGCGAAACGGCGATTATGGGAACGCTCAACAAGGACGCGGCGACGCTGCTCACGATCAGCGACATGTCCGTCCTCGAGACGAAGGTGAAGGTGGACGAGACCGACGTGGCGCGAATCACGATCGGTGACTCGGCGCTCATCCAGATCGACGCCTTCCCCGACACGACATTCATTGGCCGCGTCACGAAGATCTCGAACAGCTCGGTCAAGTCGGCGACGTCGACGCAGGCGAGCGGCGATCAGGCCGTGGACTATGAAGTCACCATTCAGTTGCTGAATACGCCGCCCGAAACGCGCCCCGACTTCTCCGCGACGGCGAAGATCGTGACCGACTCGCGTCGGAACGTGCTGTCGATTCCGATCATCGCACTCACGGTTCGTGAGAACGAGGCGCTGCAGTCGGGCGATACGGCCGTCGGCTTGGGCAAGCCGAAGCCGAAGAAGGAAGTCGGCAAGAAGGATGTCGAAGGGGTGTTCGTCGTCGGCAGCGACAACAAAGTGACCTTCCGGCCCGTAAAGCGAGGGATTACCGGCGAGAAACACTTCGAGGTGCTGGGCGGTTTGAAGGAGAATGAGAAGATCGTCGCCGGTACGTATCAGGCTATTCGCGAGCTGAAGGACGGGACGCTCGTGAAGGAAACGAAGCCTGACGTCAAAAAGCCGGGAGCCTAAGCGTGAATCGGGAGATCGCCGAACCAGCGATGGGAACGACCGCCGAGCGGCGGGTCGTCGTCGAGGCATCAGGACAAGCGCCAGAGAAAAGATGGGTCATCGTGACGCGCGGCATCAAGCGCGATTACGACATGGGCGGCGAAATCGTGCGTGCCTTGCGCGGCGTGGACGTCGCGATCGGGCGCAACGAGTACGTCGCCATTATGGGACCGTCGGGCTCGGGCAAGTCGACGCTCATGAACCTCATCGGGTGCCTCGACACGCCGACGGCTGGTGAGTATTGGCTCAACGGCACCCTCGTATCACGCATGACTGACGACGAGCTGGCTCGCGTTCGAAACAAGGAGATCGGATTCGTCTTTCAGACGTTCAATCTGCTCCCGCGTGCGACGGCGCTGCATAACGTGGAGCTGCCGCTCGTCTACGCCGGCATCGCCGCCGACGAACGCAAGCGACGTGCGAAGTACGCGCTCGAGCAAGTGCAGTTGGAAGATCGGATGGACCACAAGCCGAACGAGCTCTCGGGCGGTCAGCGGCAGCGCGTGGCGATTGCTCGTGCGCTCGTGAACAACCCATCGATTCTTCTCGCCGACGAACCGACGGGCAACCTCGACTCGCAGACCTCGGAAGAGATCATGAAGGTGTTCGAGGAGCTCGCGAGCCGAGGTCAGACGGTGATCATGGTGACGCACGAACCGGACATTGCCGCGCACGCTCGCCGGGTCGTCGTGCTCCGCGACGGTCTGGTCTCTTCGGACGATCGGCGCGAGGCATTTGCAGCGCGGGTCGGACTGTAGGCGCTGAGCGTTTATGCGTTGAGCGCTGAGCGTTTCGTCTTGCTCGACGTTTAGCGCACAACGCGCAACGCATAACGCATAACGCACCAATGCCCCTCTTCGAAGCCGTCCGTCTCGCCCTTGGTACGCTGCGCGTGCAGAAGCTGAAAAGCTTCTTCACGCTCATCGGAGTGACCATCAGCGTGATGTTCCTGATCGCGGTCGTCTCGATCGTGCAAGGGATGAATCGGTACGTCGAGGAGGATTTCGCCGGCAAGTTCCTCGGCGTGAATACCTTCAACCTCCGCCGCTTCCCAGACATCCAGAACGACGTCACGGAAGAGGAATGGAAGGCCTGGCAGCGCCGGCCCAAGATTCAGGTCGAGGACGCCTTCGCCGTGCGCGAGACGCTTCCGCCTGGCACGCGCTGGGCGATGCACGACGTCACGCGCACCGACGCGAGCTCGCCGTTCGCGTCGGGCGGCCCGAGGGTGCTCGCCGAAGCAGCAACGCCCGAATACTTCCTGATCAAGGATCTCGCCCTCTCTCGCGGCCGCGTCTATAACGAGCAAGAGGACGCGCTGGGCGCACCGGTGATCGTCATCGGTCAGGAGATCGCCGAACGATACTTCCCCA
Organism: Gemmatimonadaceae bacterium; assembly: GCA_035279645.1. Lineage (GTDB taxonomy): Bacteria > Gemmatimonadota > Gemmatimonadetes > Gemmatimonadales > Gemmatimonadaceae > AG2. The sequence goes on along the minus strand of DATEHJ010000080.1, from coordinate 1,761 downwards.
ATCTCGATCCGATCGGCCGCGAGATTCGCATTCATCGCTTCCCGTTTACCGTCATCGGCGTGCTCGAGAAGCAGGGGACGGTGTTCGGTCTCGCGCTCGACCGTCAGGTGATCGCGCCCTTCCACTCAGAGATGATGCGCATCACGGGGGCGCGGAACAATCTGTACGGCGTCGTCGTGCAAGCGCCGACTCCGGCGGCGTTCGGCGGCCTCCAGGAGCTCGTGCGTGAGCTGATGCGCAAGCGGCACCGCCTCGCGCCAGCCGATTCGGATGATTTCACACTCGAGAGCTCGGAGTCGGCGCTCGGCCAGTGGCGAACGATTCGCAAATACATGGTGCTCGCCGGCACGGTGCTGCCCGCAATCGGGCTCATCGTCGGCGCGATCGTGATCATGAACATCATGCTCGTCGCGGTCGCCGAGCGCACGCGCGAGATCGGCATCCGCAAGTCGTTGGGTGCGCGGCGCCAGGACATTCTCGCTCAATTCCTCGTCGAGTCGGCGACGTTGAGCTCCGTCGGCGCTCTCATCGGCGTCGGGCTCGGGATCGCGCTCGCCGAGGTCATCGCCAAAGTGTCGCCTCTGCCGGCGGCCGTCGCGCCCTGGTCGATCGCCCTCGCGGTGACGATCGGCGGCGGCGTGGGGATCATCGCCGGCGCGTATCCGGCGAGCCGTGCCGCACGGCTCGATCCGATCCTCGCAATGCGCAGCGAATGAGGACACGCTCATGATGCGCACACTTGGGAACACTATCTATCAGTTGCTCGAGGGAGTGGTCATCGCGTTCGACGCGATCCGGACGAACAAGGTCCGCGCCGGGCTGACGATTCTGGGAATCGCTGTCGGCGTTTTCGTCGTGACGGTGATGTCGGCGGCAGTGCACGGCATCAACGCCGGCGTCTCGCGCAGCCTCGCCGCCGCCGGCCCGACGACGTTCTTCATCTCCCGCTGGCCCGCCGAATTCACCGCGTGCGATGGCGGCGGCGACTCGTGCCCGTGGATCCGATTCCGTCCCATCACACTCGACCAGGGACGTGAGATCGCGCATCTCCCGATGGTACAGGGCGTGAGCGCCGACATCGAAACGTCCGCGAGTGTGAAGCACGCCGATCGCGAGCTCCCCGGCGTGTCGCTCGTCGGCTATTCGACCAATTGGTTCGACATGGCCGGAGGTGACATCTCGTCTGGACGCAACTTCACCGAGTCCGAGTACGAATCGGGGGCACCCGTCGTGCTCGTGAATGACAAGGTCGTCGAGCGGCTGTTCAACGGCGAAGAAGCAGTCGGCAAGGAAATGCGACTGAACGGCGAGCTGTTCACGGTGATCGGCGTGTACAACCCGATCCCGAACGTGTTCGACAGCGGAGACAAGGGGAAGCTCATCGTGCCGATCACCACGGCGCAGCGCCGGCTCAACGTGAGCCTGTACTGGATGCAGCTCACCGTGAAGCCGCGCGACGGCGCCGACCGTGACGCGGTGATGGACGAAACGATCGCGACGCTGCGCGCGAGCCGGCATCTGCGCCCCGGGCAGACGAACGATTTCTTCACGAACACGCCCGAGAAGCTGCTGGCGCTCTACAACAAGATCGTCGGCGTCTTCTTCTTCGTCATGATCACGCTTTCGGCGGTCGGCTTGCTCGTCGGCGGTGTGGGTGTCGTCGCGATCATGATGATCTCGGTGACGGAGAGAACTCGCGAGATCGGCGTCCGCAAAGCGTTAGGCGCTACGCGGCGCGCGATTCTCTGGCAGTTCCTCGTC
>DATEHJ010000079.1:0-4641 GCA_035279645.1 Gemmatimonadaceae bacterium | reverse complement strand
CACGCAACTCGCGACAGCATCTCGGCGCGATTCTCCTCGGCTACTACGACGAAGAGGGAAATCTCATCTATGCCGGACGCACCGGCGGTGGATTCTCTCACGCATCGTTGAGCGACACGTACCGCCGCCTCAAGGCGCTCGAACGCAAAACGTCTCCGTTCGTGAAGGAGCCGCGCACGAACGAACGCGCCCACTGGGTAAAGCCGCGCGTCGTCGTCGAGGTGAAGTTCAACGAGTGGACCGCCGACGGAAAGCTTCGACAGCCGATCTTTCTCGGCATTCGCGACGACAAGGATGCGAGCGACGTGCGGCGCGAGCCGGTGTCCGCAGGCGTGCGGTCGCGGCGGCGCGCGGCGACGCGAGTCGGCGTCGCCACCCGACGGCGAGCGTCCGCATGATGAGTGCATTTGCATCACCGAAGCGCCGGACGACTCCGCGGCGGCCGCGGGCTCGCGCCAGCGCGCGACCGCTTTCGGGGTCGCGCATTCGCAATGTGATCGGCGCGATCGCCAGCCTCGAAGAACAGGGCGCGACTGGGATGCTCGACCTCGGCGGCGACCAGCGGCTCGAGGTCACGAACCTCGACCGGCGCTTCTTCCCGAAGCCCGGCTACACGAAGGGCGATCTCATGGCGTACTACGTCAGCGTCTCGCCCTTCGTGCTCCCCGCGATCGCCGACCGGCCGCTGGTGATGAAGCGGTTTCCGCACGGCATTGGCGGACAGTCGTTCTATCAGCAGCGCGCGCCGGACGCGCCGCCGCCGGGCGTGCGCGTCGAGTCCGTCGCCGACGACGGACTCAAGACGCAGCCACGTCTCATCGGCGGCGATCTCCTGACCCTTCTCTACATCGTGCAGCTCGGCGCGATCTCGATCGATCCGTGGCACTCGCGGACGCAATCGGTCGGTTTCGCCGATTATACCATCGTCGACCTCGATCCGGGGCCCCGAGCGTCGTTCCGCAAAGTGGTCGACGCGGCGCTCTGGGTAGGCGAAGAGCTCGATCGGCTCGGGTTGCACGGCGTGCCGAAGACGTCAGGATCCTCGGGAATTCACATCGTGCTCCCACTGGTCGCCGGCACACCTAACGAGACGGCGCGCCTCATGGCCGAGATCATCGCCACGCGCGTCGCGGATCGCCACCCCGCGCAGACGACGGTGACGCGCTGGGTACAGTCGCGGCCGGCGACGTCGGTGTACGTCGATTTCCTGCAGAACATCCGCGGCAAGACGGTCGCTGGCCCCTACTCCGCGCGCGCGACGCCGGACGCCACGGTCTCGGCGCCACTCCGTTGGAGCGAGCTCACACCGAATCTCGATCCTCGAGATTTTACGATTGAGTCAATGGGCGCGCGGCTGCGCGAAACCGGTGATCTCTGGCGAGAAGGAATGCGGCGCCCCAACGACCCCCGACGACTCCTCGGCGATGCCTAACGTGACGGCGGTCCGGCCGACATGAGGCAAACCATCATGGCAAGCCTCCTCCTCGAGTACCTCGATCAAGTGTATCGCGCCGCCATGCGCCGCGATCAGGCGCGGATGCGCGAGCTGCTGGACCACGGACTCGCGATACAGCTGCCTGGCGACGTCCGTGCCGAAGCGTTGGCGATCGTCAACTCGCCGCGCGCGAATCTGCGTGCGCCGATCCGCATGCTGCAGCACCGGCAGCGCATCGTCCAATTGGAAATGGATATGCCCGACGAGGACGACACGCAGCTCGAGTTGGATCTGCGCGGCCAGCGCCGGGCGACGGCCGGACTCGGCGCCGACGACTAACCGCTAATCGCCCTCGGACCGCGTCGCGTCGACGGAGACGTTCAGATCCTGGTGGAGCGAGGCGTCGCCGCTGATGATTGCGCGCCACGACAGCTCCTGCCCCTTCCGGTGACCCTTCTCCGTGACCTTCACGCCGTCGGGTCCCATCTGTACGGTGTAAAGGCGTCCGTCGAGCTCGAGCTCGCGTTTTATCGTCTTTTCGAGCCTCGTGGTCATGCTGCGTTCTCCTTGCAAGGGCTGAGAGCGCTTGTCGCCGAGTGTATGAGCGTGCGCTTAGGGCGGCAAGCTAGATAGGCCGGGCCCGCGATGATAGGGCCGCCACAGGCTAGCGCGGCAGTTCCCAGAAGTCGCCGGTGAGGCCCACCGAAGCGAGCACGGCCTGCGATTGGTCGCGAGTTCGCGGATGCCAGCTGAGCGAGCGCGGATCATTGTACCACGCTCGAGCGAGCTGCCACACCTGCGCGAGCGGCACCACTGCTCCAATCGCGTAATCGTGCGCGCGCAGCCATTGGCGAACGTGCTCTTCCGACCGGAAGATCGACATCGTCGCTCAGGTGAATCCGATATCGTCGTACCAGCGGCTGGCGGGCATCAGGAAATGGACGACGGCTTCGTCGCTCGGCTCGACGGCGGGATCACAGGCGATCGTCATCGCTTCCGCGCAGTCGGTGCATCGTGTTTCGATTTGCGCGCGTGCGCTCGCGATCATAGAAACACCGAACATGTCCCACGCGCAGTTTGCCCACCATGCGCGGGCGCCGCTCACGACGCGATACGCGGACGGAACAGCGGAGAAGGGCCCAGCCATCCAAATCTCGCCCGAACGCGGATCGACGAGGACGGTCTTGCCGATTTTCAAACCTGCTAACGCCTGCCGCGCTTCTACGGGCGAGGTGTCGAACCGGGCGCCGATCACGGCGCTGGACGGCGGCTTTCCTCGAGCGAGGATCTCGTCGTAGACGAAAACGCGCAGCGCGACGGGATCGATTGCCGGCATCCGCGTTAGGGCAGTCGCCAAATATTGAAGACGCCGGTCGTCGCGTGATCGTTCGCGCTGCCCTGCGGGAGCGCGATGCGCCCATCGGCGACAATGGGGCTGTTCCAGTGTCCGGAGCCCACCGCCAGGTCCGCGATCTCGCGTCCGGTCGCGGGGTCGTAGACGCGGAGCGTGCCCCCTGGATCATAGATGAAGAGCAGACCGCCAGCGGTGATCGGGCTGGTGCCGGCGTGCGAGTTGCTCCAGGCCGGCGTGAGCTGGCCAGCGCTGTAAGTATACGCGGCGGTCCCGCCGCCGGTGGCGGCGAACAGCCACGTCGTACTGCCCTGGCGCAGAACAGCCGGTGCGGTGAAAACCTGTCGCCCGTTAGGCGTGATCACCGTTTGCGACTCCCCGCCCTTGTGCGCTGCGGTACCCGACAGCGCCGCCAGATCGAGGACGCGAATCGTGCCGTCCTTCCCGCCCTGAGCGACGTGCGTCGCATCGAGCAACACCGGTGATGTGGACCCGACGTCCACGTCGCCGCTCTCGAGGGCCGCGGTATTCGTCGGCGTATAGTTCGCCAAAATCGTCGTGCCGGTGGGGTTGAGCTTGATGACGGCGTCACCCCAATACTTCACGCCGTCCCAGAGCCCGTTTCCCGTGGCGACATAGATGTTGCCGCTCGCGTCGACGGGGGCACCGGCGCGACCCCAAATGGCCGATCCGCTTTGGGCACACGACGTCGGATCGATGATGCCCACGCGATCGCTGCATAACGAGTTCCACGTGCTCAAGAGGTGTCCGTTCGACGCGTCGAGGACGCTCACGTGGCCCTGATAAGAGGGTGCGTCGCCGATGTACCCACCGGTCACCGCGATGATGTGGCCATTGGAGAAGTTGGGTGGCGACGCGAGCTTCTCACGCGACGCCAAGGACGTTATCGAGGTGGCCCACAGCTGGTGGCCGTCGGCGACGGAGAGCTTGAGGATGTTGCCATCGGGAGACGCGGTGTAGATCGAGGCCCGGTCCGGATCGGCGACGGGACTGGTGTTTACGATTCGAGCGGTGCCGGCGAGCGCGCCGTAGCTCGATGGCGTAAAGCGCCAGAGGACGGTGCCGTCGTTGGCGTCGATCGCGAGCGTCTTGCCGTATGTGGTGGTGACGAAGAAGACGTCGTGCGCCGCGCCGTTCACCTGGATGTTGTGCAGGTAGATCGCGGACGCGTCCACGGTACCGTCGATCGTGACCTGCTGTCGCTTCATCGTCGCAACGTTGGTCTCGTTGATACCGGTGGCAGAATCGAATGCCCCGCTTCGGCCAGGCTCGAAGTTGAAGGTCGGCCAGTCGTGGCCGTTGGAGTTGACCGGTGGCGGCGGGTTCGTCGTACCAGTGTCCGTGGCGCGAGAGTGAGGATCGGCGCAGGCGAGGAAGACGAGACCGAGCAGAGCGAGGCGCGTCATGGTGGGCGAGGGGCTAGGGGCTAGTGAGCTAGGGCCTAGGGGTCGAGCGCCGCTTCGTAAGGGATGTTAACCGGTGGTCGACCGGGTGCGTAGGGCGAGGCGTTAAGCGGACGCGCACCGCCGGATGCGGGAGGCGGGACGTCGGCCTAACGAGTCGTTTGGCCAGCCGCGTGTACCCTGGGCGCGTCTGTCTTAACGAAAATTTTATAGGTTCCAGCTTAGCGCGAAGAGCTCCACGTCGGACAAGCCTCGCCAGTCTTCGGGAAACATCCGTACGCGACGGACGGTGTGTTCGGCCTCGAAGACCAGCGATGGGGCGGAGCGGCGATCGAACGGAGCCGGCGGAAGCTCGTAGACCAGCCAGGGCGTGCCCTCGACAAAGACTTGTCGAGCAGTGCTTCGAGCGGCGCGGAGCCACTCGAGAGGCA
>DATEHJ010000078.1:0-7237 GCA_035279645.1 Gemmatimonadaceae bacterium | reverse complement strand
CTCGGGATCGTCGGCTCGAGCCGCCGCGCTGGCGGCGAGCCGCTCGGCATAGGCCGCCGGGCTCTCAGTCGCGCCACGTGCCCTCGTGAGCGCTCTTGGTGCGCACTCAGTTGGCGGTGGGGGCGGCGGCGGCGTAGAGTGTGGGGTAGTCACGGGGCCACGTGGACGCGTGGTTTCGGGGCGAGAGCCCGAGAGCAATGGCGTTTGACGCGCCCGCTCCGGGCTCGCCGATTACGAGGTGCGTTGGGCGCCCCTCGGCATCGGTCATTGATCCGTACTCATCGCCTGCGAACTACTGCACTCCAAATTTTTTGCGGGGTGTCGTTCGCGATCAGTGCTCTCGCCGCGCACAACGGGGGCTGGTGCACTCGCATCGCCCTCTACCCGCAATTCGGAGCGATCGCATCGAACGTACGGCGGCACACGAACCACCGTCACGACGCATGCACTAGCCGCGCTAAGTAGCCAGATCGCGCTACACGGCCAAACGCCTCGCATGCTCCGAGGCTTCGGCCGCCGTTGGCTGCGGCTTTAGGGCACGCGTCGCCGGGCTCGAGCTCGGGTCCAAGGTTGTCCGTCGCGCGCTGGTGCCGAGCGCCGCGCGGCGCACTCGAGCCGCGGCGGAGTCTCGAGCACGGCGCGCGCGAGCTCGCGCTCCGTCGCAGCGCTCACGCGCCCACGGCCGAGCTCGAGCGCAACTAGGATCGCGGCGAGCTCGGGGGCCGTGAGCGCGCAGCGCGCGCGCTTGTAGTTACGCAAGGCGGATCGTTTGCCGGCGGCGCCCGCACTCGCAGCGCTGCCAGCCTCGCCAGCGAATTTGCCGCCGCCAGGGAACCCCGTGTTGTCCGCGGAACGCGATCGCGTTGTACGGGGGCCAGGTGAGCGCCGCTCGCGTCTCGGGCGTGAGGAAACCCCACGGCCCGAGCACGCGAACCACGCCCGCGAACACGCGGCGCATGGCGTTGTACCGGCGGCGATCGCGCACGAGCCGGCGGCGCGTTGTCATGAGCACGCCGCGATCGTTGTTTGGCGCGGATCGACGCGCACCGGCTTGGGCGCTCGCGCGCGCTCCGCCGCCGCCGCGCGGCGGATCCAGCCGCGCACCAGGGCGGCGACGGATAGCGAGCGCTTGCGCGCAATGCGCCCGAGCTCGAGCCGCTCGCGTGCCGTGAAATAGACCTGCACGGGAACGCCGCGCTTGCGCTTGACGGCGGCCATTCACTGCGCCTCGCGTTCTGCCGCCGCGCGCTTGACAAGGCGCAGCACCAGGGCGGCGGCGTCGGGCATGGAATACCGTATGCCTCCGTGCGAGCTCAGCAGAACGCAGAACCGGCGGCATGCTTTGTCGTCGTGAATCAATGTGTGGAACACGTAGAGCCGGTCCTCGAGCGCTAGATGCGTGGCGCACACTGCCGCCAGCGTGTCCAGCTTGTTTCGCGACGCGCGTTCTTGGTCGTTCATTGGTTCCCCTCAAACGTCGCGGGCAGGGGGCTGAGGTACCGCGGCACGACCTTTGACCAGAGCAGCTCACGATCCGACCAGTCCATCGCATACGCGATCAGCTCGCGTGCGACGGGCCACGCCGATCGCTGCATCGCCGGCAGGAGGCATCGGATCGCCGAGAGCGCGCCCTCGGCCCCGTCCTCATCACTGCTCGCGTACAGTTGCCAGCACGCGGCCACGGCGGCGAGCGCGCGCCGATCTTGCCCGGTGAGCCGGGCCAAGTGGTCGCGGGTGAGGGTCGTCGGGCAGCCGTCCTCGCCTGCCTTGACGCAGCCGCGCAACCAGCGTTCCCAATTCGGATTCATGTGCTTCATGGTTTCTCTCCGTTGTCATGACACGCACAACACGTGTCATGACAATCCGAGGCGATACCACTAGCGCCCGTGACAACGCAAGCGAGCTCGGAGCAGTCGCTCGAGCTCAAGCCGCAATCGCCGAACCTCGACGTAGACGATCGCGATCTGAATCGAGATCGCGCCCGCAATCCCGAGACACACGTGCGCGGCAGTTTCGGGGCTCACTCCGCACCCATGAACACAAGCGAGATCCAGATCAAAAGACACACAAGGTCAATCGCGACGATCGCCCCAATTACAGCCCACGCACCTATTGTGCTCACGGCAACGCCCATATCGCTTTCACGTCCGCCTGCCAGTTCGCTACATCTTCGGGCGATGGAAGCTGCGTGCAGATCATCACAAACGTGAGACTTGCGTTGCATCCGTAGCCACCACCACCGGCAGATTGCCCAAACGCCATTTGAGTCAATGGGCTTGTCAATGCGGTGGTCTGCGCTTGCGTGTTGTCAACTCGATCGATTCGGAAGTGCCCAAGCGTGCCGTCTGCCCATGACTCGAATGCGTGCGAAGTGGTGTCCGGCACGGGACGATTGATGAACGCTCCGTATTCCACGGGATTCGAGCGCTGAACGCTGGCGGTGTCTCCGAGTCCGACTGCGCCGATATTGCTTGTCTGCCTGCCTGATATGAGAAATCCGTCGCCGGTAGGCGGCACAGTTTTGAATCGTCCGACGACTGCAAGGTACGGACGCGCCCCGATCGGTGCTAGCGATGCCAGGGCGTTGTTCGCCCAGTAGGCCAGCGGCGAGCGTGTTGTGTGCGCGGCCACACGACCATTGTAGAATCCCGGATCGCTTCCCACGATCGGACCGCCCGAGCCATTGAGCACGCGACCGCTGATGTAATCGGTCCACGTGGTGGGCGTGCAGAGCTGATCGGCGGCCCATGCTGCCACCACGTTCGACGGAAGACGCGGAAGCCACGCGGGGCCTTGCGGGCCTGCCGGGCCTGCCGGTCCTTGCGGGCCTGCCGGTCCTTGCGCCCCGCCGCCGCTCGGCGGCCATGTCCACCCGGAACTCATGGGATCGGCGGCACGTAGAGAGACGTGAGGGTGGTCGGCGACACGCGCGCCGTCGTCGAGCTTGCGCGAGTGATCGTCGCTGGCAGCTTCTTGCTCTTGGCGTAGGTCTGCCAGGACTTCGCAGTCTTCGGCCCGAACAACCCATCAGGCGTCAGACGCGCCCCGCGCGCGTTTAGTAGCCGCTGCAACTCGCTTACTTTGGTTGTCACGAGCTCGGGCGCGGGCGGTCCCGTCGGCACGAGTTTCTTGAGCACGCGCGGAATGGCGCGCTGCGAAGCTGCGCGCTTGGCAGCGTCGATCGCCGCTTGCACGCCGGGTGGCCCCAGCTTCGACTCTTCGTCGAGATCGAACGTTGCGCCGCCGCCGCCAAACTTGCCGCCGCCGCCTTTCAGATCGCCCAGCGGCGTGGCGGTGTTGGCATCGGTCGGCGGCGGAGCCGGCGGCGGCGGAGCCGGCGGCGGGCTTCCCGAGCTCGGCCAGGTCGGCGTGCCGCTCGGCGGGCAGGAACGGTTTCGCAGAGCCCACATGAGAACCAGCGGTAGAAGATCGTCGCTCATTTTTTCGCTCCCGCCTGCTTGAGTCCGGCGACGTTTGCGAGCGGATTCGCCGCACCGCTTTGCAATGCGCCCGCGAGCATGGCGCCCATCAGTGAGTCGTCGCCGCTCGGGGCTGCGCCGCTCAGATCGGCGATCTGGAGGTTGAGCCGGTGAATGTGCGCGCGCAGTCGCTCGATCTCGCCCTCGGCTCGAGCGAGCCGTTGCCCCTGCCTCTCGACGAATGCCATCGCATTGTCCAGGACCGGCTGAGACGCCTTCGAGCCGCGCTCGTATCCCTCGGCCAGCAGGCGCGCGAACAACTGTAGATCGCTCATCTCGGGCGTGGGCGCGGGCTTGTCGTCCTCGCTCTCGAGTGTGATCGAGCGAATCACGTTGCCCTGCCCGTCCAAGGCTGTGAGCTTCGACGGCTCGAGCGCCGCGATCGTCGCGGCCAAGTCGCGCCACGCGCGACCGTTGCGCGGTATTTCGATCCGCTTGTCGTCGGCCATCACTGCGACGGGTTGCGGCGTTTTACGAAGCCAGTAGTTGATGTTCACCACTGTCATATGCCATGCCCCGCGGCAATGGGTGCGACGCCGAGTGTGAACACGATCGGCTCATTGACGCTTCCGCCTTCGCTCGCATGACGCAGAACGCCGCGGACGGAGATCGAGTTGGCGACGAACGCGCCGATCGCCGCAAACGCGCGCGCGCTGGTGGTCGCCCCCGATCCTCCGTTGGGATACGTCTCGCTGTACGGTCCGCCGTTATAGACTAACTGCTGGTTGCACAAGCCGAACGGCTCGCTCGCGTCGACAATGTTCGCGGACAACACGATCTCTTGTGAGAACGTGGTTTGCCCGATACCGAGCACGATCTCGAGCGCCGCATAAAACTCGTCCGAATCCCACATGCTCGTTGGCATCAGCAAGGACCCGACCAGAGACCAGCCGCGCGCGTAGGTGTCGGGAGCGCGAGTGTTCACGATCACTTGCGTGTACAGCTCTTGGTAGCTGTCAAACTGAGTCCAGGGGGGCTGAGAGCATAGGCCGCTCGGAATGCTGGCGCGTCCACCCCATGTCAGCGGATCGCCCACTGGCGCGGGTTTACCGCCGCGCAGAGCATCGACGATCACCCGATCCCAGTCGGGAGCATTCGTTTCGAGATCGATTGTCACGGCTTGAGACCGACGAATTTCTCGAGCTTGGCCACGCGCACCGCGAGATCGTCGCCTACGTCAATGAAGCCGAGCAGCTCCTCGATCGCCGCTACCTGCGTCATGAGAGCCGCGCGCAGCTCCATGAAGTACGCGCGCAGAGCCGCAATGTCTGGCGGCGTCGGTACTGGTTGCACCTCCGGAGGTTGCCGGGGCTGCAACGCGTCCTCGATCGTGCCGACCTTCGCAACGACCTTCGGCTCTACGCCGCCGCCGAGCTCGGGCGGCGTGGCGGGCGGATCAACCTCGCCCATCGTTTGCGCTTCCGGCTTTGGGTAGCTCGGCACGTCCTCCTGTTGCTCGTCCATCGGCAATTTTCCCTTTCGTCGGAACATGATCAAAACCTCATGACTACTGGACCCGATGAAGCCGTCGGGTGATAGAACAACATCGCCGGCTGGTTGCTGCTGCCGCCCTTAGCTGCTGGCGGAGTTTCGATCGGGACGCTCACGGCGCCCGTCGGGGCGTGAGTGATCGTGTCGGGTGTCGGCTTCGACTTGCCGCCGCCTCGAGATAGCGCGCGAACGGCACTCGTTACAGGTGGGGACGACGGGCGTTTTTTCTTACTGGCGAGGCTCATCGCGCCTTTCGCCGCGGCACTCGCGAGCGGTCCGACGCCGGGAATGAAGCCCGCGGCGAACGGGACGGCCGTTTTGATCAGCTTGCCGAAGAACGATCCAACTTCGCCCTCGTCTCCGTTGAGTGTCTCGAGATCGAAGTCGCTCAAGAGCATCGCGCCCATGATGCGCGCGCGCTCGCACAAGTCGCTTTCGATCTCCTCGCCGCATGCGATGGCGCCCGCGATCGCGCGGTCGAGAGCGTCCTCCGGTGTGCGTGCTCGTGCGTGGCTTGCAATGTGACCCGCGCCGTCCGGGAACGGAAGATCAACGCGCGACCAGTATTGCCGCTCGTGCGGGACGACGCAGAGCGCGCCCTCGCCGGTGCGGGCGAACGGCCGCGCGATCTTGCCGCTCACGCCGACGACGGACGACGCCGACTTTTTCCCCATGCCGGCCCACCTCGACGGGTCCAGGATCGTTCCGTCCGATGTTTGCGTCACGACGTGCCAACGATCAGCGCCGGTCTTGTAGACCCGAGACACGGCACCAGGATCTTCGCCCGTCGCGCGGAGCTCGCCGGTGAGCCACGGGGCCAAGTCGTCGCAGTCTCCCCACTTACGGTTGGCAACCAGGTGCGCGAGATCGAAGTGTTCGCCGTCGAGATAGGGCTCGGGCTTCCATCGCACGCCGCCGCGAATCGCCTCGGAGAGCGGCGGCACCTCGCCGCGCAGGATCGCTTGCTCGTTCGCCAGCGAAGTCGCCTCGAGCGCCGCCTCGAGCGCCTCGGGCGTGACTAGACGATCGGGGATCGCGAGTCGTATTCGCATAGGTCGCCTTTCATTCACGCAGAGTCGTAACGAAAACGGTCCAGGTAGTAGCTGCCGTTCGGCCCGCGTCCGACGACTCGCACCTCGTTTCCAACCCAGCCATGTTCGGCGAGGGTCACGGCGCACACCTCGCTGATCTCGTACCGATACTCGGGGTCCTCCTCCCAGCGTTTGGTCTGGGCAGCGTCCAATTGGATCTCAAACCAGCTTTGAGTCTTCGTTGGACGCCGCGCCTTCACACCGGGGACGTGGCCGCGCGCCATAGGGGGCTTTACCGCATCGTGCGGCCGAACACGGTTCCAGCGCATGCGACGCCGCCAGCGGCGGCAACGGTGGTCAGAACCACCGGGATGTTGATCACTGTGCCCTGCCCGGCGGCGGGCCAGCTCAAGCGCACGCCCATCGCGTCGGGCCGAAACGCAACGAAGGGCGTGGCGCCCTGAGTGCTCCCGACTTGGACCGCGCCAACGAAGATCGCCGGATTGATAGTTGCAGTGCCGCTCACGTCCGTACCGCCGGTGACGTTCGTGGCCGTCAAGATCAGCCGCTCGCCGCGGAACGGGCGTTGCGGTTGGCAGGTGAGCGTTCCGTTGCTCGCACCGGCGGCGATTACGAGCGGCGTGAAGCTGAGAAAGTCCAGATCCTCTTGGGGTCGGCTCACGCCCTGCGAGGTGGTCGCATTCATCCAGCGCGGCGTGGGAACGGCCGTTCCGCCGCGGGCGGCCGCTCGAGCTCGCCGAGCTCGGCCGACCGTGCTCAGCCCTTCCATGTCTTCGCCGTCGAGATCGTCGCCCACAATGTCCAGTCCGCCGAGAACTAATGCCATGATCGTTTGCCTTTCGTTTGGAGTCTGGAGTCGGAGATCAGTAGCCGTCCGCGCTGGCGTCCTCTGCCATCACGTATTCGTTCGCGTCCCCGGCGACGCCCGTGATCGAGCCGTCGTGTCCGAGCTGGTAGCCTGCGATGGCAGCCGCCGCGCGCGACGCACGCCGCGCGATCTCGCCGCCGCCGTGGCGCGCGAAGTAGTCGAGCACGATCGCCGCCGTGCCGGTGCGACCGATCAACGGCAGTGCGGGAAGCATTGCGACTAGGCCAGTTTTGACCGCGTAGCCGTAGCACGCGCCGCCGATCGCCATTTGCACTGACTCATTCGAGATCAGTCCGCCGCCGATGCGACCGCCGCCGCTGCGCCGCCGATGGCGGCGGCGAGGCAGT
>DATEHJ010000077.1:0-5186 GCA_035279645.1 Gemmatimonadaceae bacterium | reverse complement strand
CGTGAAAGTGCACAGCGCGCTGCCACGCGAGACCTTCTTCGCCGCGGCGCGGCAGGCGCGCGCGCGCCACCTCGCGCTCGCTGGGCATCTCTCACGGAATGTTACCGTCATCGAGGCGTCGGACTCCGGGCAGCGCAGCCTCGAACACCTGCTCGGCTTCGTGAACGTGTGTACGCCGGCCGAGTCGATCGCCTTCGCCGACGTCGACCCGTTGCGTCGCATCGTGTTCAATACATGTACATCACGCGATCAGCGCGAGGTGTACCGGCACCTCGCCCGCAACGGCACCTGGGTGACGCCGACAATGACGCCAGCGTGGGAGTTTGCCGTGCTGCCGCAGCACGACGTCCCGGGAGACAGTCTCGTGCGATTTCTCTCGGATAGCCTGCGCTCGTACATGGTCGGGATCTTCGATCCGCCTCCGGACCTGCCGCCTAACGCTACGATCCTCGGTCAGCGGATGTTCGCGAAGCGGCACGAACTCGTGCGTGCCCTCCACGAGGCCGGTGTGCCACTTCTGGCTGGCACCGACGCGCCCATGCGGAACAGTCCGCCGGGCTTCGGGCTGCACGAGGAGATGTTGGAGTTCGTGCGCAGCGGCCTCGAGCCGGCCGACGCTCTCCGCGCGGCGACCTACGAGCCGGCACGCTACCTCGACGCGCTCGACTCGTTAGGTACGGTGGCGCCTGGAAAACTCGCCGACCTCGTGCTCCTCGACGCCGATCCACTTGTGCGGATCGAGAACGCCCACCGGATCGCGGCGGTGTTCACGCGCGGGCGCGTGTACGATCGCGCGGCGCTCGACCGGCTGCTTGCCGGCGCGGCGCGGATCGCCGTGCGTTGAGCACGGTGCCCCCCGCGCTTCCCGCTCTACATTCCTAGCGCCGCAGCCACTGCACCAGCCGCTGCACACTTTGCTGATCACCCGCGTGCGCCAGGGCCTGCTCGGCCTGTTGTCGCTCGGCGGGCGCGCCAGCGAAGACCTGCTCGGCGGTCACCGATGGCTCCCGCTTCTCCAGACCCAGCACTTGTGGGAGCATGTCGGTGCTGATCTGCTCGTGCATCGCGGCGGTCTGCGGCATCGCGAGCAATCGGAACGCAGTGCGCACGAAGCGCGCGACGATCGGCTCGGGAACGTTCGAGCCGGCGATCTCCGTGTGCGCCGCCTCGAAGATGATGGTCCGGCAGATTGTGGAGAGTCTCGGATCCTCGGTGAAGCGCATGACGGAGTCGAAGTCGTTGGGCGGGCCGCCGACGGCGGAGGCCATGCGAGCGGCGACGTATTCGCCAAAGAGATGATTGAGTTTGGCTCGATCGTCTTCGGAAACCTGCTCGAGCGCGCGACCGAGCGGCAGACGCTGGCGCTCGGCGTTGAGCGCCGTGCGCACGTCCAGCAAAGCCTCCCCACTGGGTACGACGCGCAGCAACTGCGGACTTCGCAGGACCTCCGCCGCGCGATGCATCTCGCCGCTACTGAATGTCACATAACGAGTGCCCACGTCCAGCGGGAGGTCCGACCACACTCCTGGTAGCGCGAAGACTCGGGAGCCGGGGCGGCCGGATTGCGTGATCTCGAGGCGAAAGCGATCGCCCGCATGGCCATCGACATCGCCTTTGAGAACCTCTTCCAATTCCAGAAGAAGGTTGGCGGATCGCCGCGGCATTCCGTCGGAGCCATTCGCCCACGCTCCCACATCCGCCTGCACGATGCGTACGAGAAGAATATGCGTCGCCCGGAGAATCAACGATGGTGATTCGGGCACGACGGGAATGGATTCAGGCTGCAAAGTCTCCATCGCGGAACTCCCGGTGTGTGATTCAGCGGACGGAGCGCAGTGGGATGCGATGAGTAGCAACGCAATTCCACACGTCCATCGAGCGACTGATCGTCCACCGCGCTTGATCGCGGTCATGGTTCGTCATTGATCGAGGCGTCACCGCGCGACATCAAGGCCGCGCGTTGACGAGTAAGAGTTTGAGCGAGATCGGATGCCGGACCTCCAGGCCCGTGCCCTCCACCGGCTCGGCGCGCATCACGTCGGCGTTGTCCTTCGTTAGGCGAATAGTGAGCGGCGTGGCGATTGCCGCGACACCGAGAGCGTTGAACCCGATGTCGAGTCGAATCGTCCACGTCGTTTGATAGACGCGCGAATACAGGCGATTGGCCGGATGCGCCGTCGCTCCCTGTGCAGCGGAGCTGTTGGTCCAGAACACGAGGTCGCACCGAAAATCGAGATTGAAGCGGTAGCGCACCAGCGGACGCCCTGGGTAGCTCTCGTGCGCTGCCGGACAGGAATCACCCGGGCTGTCCCACATCTGGATGATCCATGTCTTGCCCATCGACCCAGCCGGCTGTGCGGCGTTCCGGTTGATCGCCGGCGGACCGGGCGCACCCTCGGTGCCGACGCACGAGTTCCCGCCCAACCCTTCGCCGCCGAAGTTGGTGCAGTCGAGAACGGGACCCGCCTGCGCGTTGTACGCGGCGCCAGGCGCGCTGATCACCTGAAAGACTCCATGCGCCGGCACCGTGGCCCATACCGTGTTGCGCCGCCGCCGCGTGCCGGCGTCGTTGTACTCCGACACCGCGACTTCGCGCACTTCGTTGTTCACCCATCCAGCGAATAGCCGATTGAGTCCTCGGGTACCGTCTCGTCCACCGCCAGTGACCTTGACCTTGCCGACGCAGTGCACTCCGGCGCTCGCACCGGCCGCGAAGTTGCCCGTGCTCACGCCGACACCCGTGGCCGCGGTGGGCACGGCGGGCACAATGTTGACGTTAGCCTGACGAGAGCGGCTCGTGTTCGCAATGCCCTCGACACGAATGAGGACGAACGGCAACACGATGTACGGCTCGCGGTCGATCCGCTGTCCCGCGTTGGCGCCCGTCTTCTCGTTGTCGTCGTACTCGCTGGTGCCGTTGCAGTCGACGTACGCGCGCACGAAGAAACTTCCGACCGCATCGGCGAGCAGCGTCGCCTTGAGCGGATCACCGCCATCCTGCGTGATCGTCGGCGTGTCGTCGGTGTTTGGGCCGAGCGCGATGACGTCGTCGTGGTCGCCGTTAGGCGCGGGGCGCCAGTCGCGGCGCGATGTCCAGGAGACGGGAACGCCCACACCCGCCGGCTCGACCTCGACCGACAGGTTCACGGGCGAGGCCGCCGGCAGGGAATCCTGGACCAGCACCAGCGCATCGTGCCGCGTGAAATCTTCGGCGCAGTCGCTGGCCACGGTCACGTGATGCATGTGCGCGGCCGCTGGCCAATTGCCGAGGCGCTGCGTGTTCGGCGGCGTCGCCGGTACCTCCGCCTTCAGATTCTTGAGCCGGACGGCGGTGAAGGCGACGCGCTCGGCACCCTTGTCCGCATCCTTCACGCCTAACCGCAATTCGGCGTCGCGCAGCTCCCCGCTCACCGTTTTCCCCTGCACCCAGAAGCTCTTGCCATCGGCGGGGAAGGTCGCCGGATGATCGATCTCGCCGAGCGCGATCGCCACTTGACCGCCGGCAGCCACCTCATCGGCGAAGATCTCGACCTTCGACGCGTTCGTTTTCGTCGCGGAGTAGGCCGGCGCGTGTTTGGCGTTCCACGACGTGAGCGTCAGCTTGCCGACGAAATCGTTAGGCTCGACCTTCGCGATCTTGAGTAGCGCGCGCCCGTGGTGATGTCCCGCGTCCTGTACATGAAGGAAGCGACCGGTGTTCAGTTTGTCGTCGTCGGAGAGGGCGTCGGGATCCGCCGCCGCGGCAACGGGCTCCTTCCGGCTCTGGTGGAGGCGCAGCTCCAACTTGAGCACGGTCATCGTTATGCGGTCGCCCTCCTGCCCGGGGATGTTCTCGAGCTCGACGGTCAGACCGGTGTCGCCCATCGCGCCGCTCTTCGATTGCCCTTGGGCCCAGAACCGCTTGCCGTTGGCCGCGTCGATGGCGGCGTTGTCGAGGCAGAGCGCGGCGCCGGTGAGTGCCACCTGGCCCGCGGCCGGAACCTCTTGCGCGTCAGTGAAGAGTGAGACGCCGCCGGTGCGCGCCTTGACGACGAGCTTGGCGACGAGATCCTGCGGCTCCGCTTTCTTCAAGACCACGAGTGCACGCTCGGAGAACAAGCGATCGTCGGAGCTTCCTTGGACGACGACGTGACGTCCCGGCTTGATCTTCTCGTCTTCGGTGAGCGCCGTTGGATCGCCACCGCCGTCGGGACGTGATTTGTACGCGTCGATCTCGAGCTTCACGCACGTGATCTTCTCGGACGCGGCCGTGCTCTTGGGCGGGAGGCTGCTGCCCTTGATCTCGAGTTTGAGCTCCGTACCGCCCGCCGAGTCGCTCGCCTTCTGCGCCTCGACGAAGAGCGTCTGGCCCTTCTTCAGTTGCTCGGCGGTGAGCGGTGCCGGCTGCGCGATTGCGTCAGAAGCGTCCTTCGTCGCGAAGAGCTTGATCGCGTCGGCGACGCTGCACGAAAGCTCCCCGGTGCCGTCGAATTCACCGCGGACACCGACGGTGACAGGAATCCGGTGCGGCGTCACGCCGAGCGTCGCATCGTCGAGGTACTTGTGCCTAACGAGCGCGATCTTCGGATCGTCGACCTTGATCGTCGGCTCGGGACGCTCGGGAAGCACCACGCGCAGTTGGCCGCGCTGGCCTCGCGCGAGCGTGATCTGTGGCGCCGCGGCCGGAATCGCGTACTTGGCCCCATGATGGTCGGGGAGCGTCAGCGACAGCGAGTATGTCCCCGAGAGCAGATCTTGAAGGTTGAGCGACCCGGACTCCTTCCCTGTTCCTCCACCGCCCGCCGACGGACCCGAGGCCTTCACGGTCACCTCGCCGAGCAATGGCTCACCATCAGCACCGACGACGATCACCTCGAGCGCGGCGGGAGGATGCACGCGCGCCGTGCACGAGCGCGTGTCCCCGGCAGCAAGGGAAACGGGATAGCCGGCATTCGCAAACACCGGATTTTCCAGCTCGAATGCCTTCTCTGCCTCCGACAGTTTGACCGTGACCTTGTAGTCGCCGGGCGCGAGGCCGGAAAAGATCGCGACCCCTGATGCATCGGTCGGCTTCGAGCCACCGCTCGGACCGGCCAGCGTCACTGTTGCCGGCTTCGCGAGGTTGGCGCCATCGACGCGCGCGACGGTTACGGCGAGCATCGCCGTCGTCGGCCCCGCGCTGCGCGATGCCTGACGAGTGGGCGGTG
>DATEHJ010000076.1:0-11949 GCA_035279645.1 Gemmatimonadaceae bacterium | reverse complement strand
CACGCAGCCCCATCTACCTCCGCATGCTGACGACGGTGCCCAATCCCGACCTGGCCATCGTCAATCCGTTCGCATCACCCGAGGATTCCGCCGCGGGCGCGGGCGCCTTTCGGCGTAACTGCTCCTCCTGCCACGGCGTCGACGCGAAGAGCGGGAGAGTAGGTCCGAATCTCGTCACCGGCGGCTCGCTCTTGGGTCGCAGTGACTGGGCACTCTATCGAACCATCACGCGCGGCGTGCCTGAAACCGCCATGCGCGCGCACGACCTTCCACCAAAGACGGTCTGGCAGCTCGTCGCATACATCCAGCGCCTCCGTAGCGGCGACAGCGTCGCGACCCCTCCGGGACGCGCCATCAGTGTTCCATTTACCAAGTTGCTAAAGAGCGACGAGGATTCGAGCGGTTGGTATACGTACTCGGGCGACTATCACTCGCTGCGGTACAGCAAGCTGTCGTTGATCAACACGCGCACCGTTCGCCGGCTGCGCCTCGCGTGGCAATACCAGTCCGGCGCGACGGAGATAAAGTTCGAATCCACCCCGCTCGCGATCGGCGGTTTGTTGTACTTCACTGAGCCGCCAGGAAGTGTCGTCGCCGTCGACGCAGTCGACGGCTCGGTGCGCTGGCGCTACAAGCGGACGATCCCTGACGGTCTCTCCATGTGCTGCGGTGCGGTCAATCGTGGACTCGCCGCGCTCGACTCTCTGCTCTATTTCGGCACCCTCGATGCGCACCTGATTGCACTCGACGCCCGAAATGGCCTCGTCGTGTGGGATCATGTGGTGGCGGATTGGCATGAGGGGTACAGCATCACCGGAGCGCCGCTCGCGGTGAAGAACAAGATTGTCACGGGTGTCGCCGGTGGCGATTTCGGCGCTCGCGGTTTTCTCGCCGCATTCGACGCAAGAACGGGCAAGGAAGAGTGGCGCTTATGGACGGTCCCGAAGCCCGGAGAGAAGGGGTCCGAGAGCTGGAGCGGCAATTCCTGGAAACACGGAGGTTCGCCAACGTGGCTGACCGGATCCTATGACCCGGAGTTGAACCTTCTCTACTGGGGCACGGGGAATCCCGCACCGGACTTTAGGGGCGACGAGCGAGCGGGCGACAACCTTTACTCGAATTGCGTCATCGCCGTCGACGCCGATTCCGGCACTCTGCGCTGGTATTTCCAATTCACACCGCACGACGAGCATGACTGGGATGCGGTGCAAATCCCCGTACTCTTCGACGCGCGCTTTCGCGGTGAGCAACGACCGCTCATGGCCTGGGGGAACCGCAACGCGTTTTTCTACCTCCTCGATCGAAAGACCGGCAAATTCCTGCTCGCGCAGCCCTTTGCGAAGCAGACTTGGGCTGCGAGCATCGATTCCGCCGGCAAACCAGCTGTGTCGCCGAGCTCTCACCCCACTCACGAGGGTAGTTTGGTCTACCCTCAGGTCGACGGCGCGACCAATTGGTGGTCGCCATCGTACAGCCCACGCACTGGTCTTTTCTACCTTCCGGTGCTCGAGGGGAACTCGGTGGTGTACAGCGATCCGGCGAACTACGAGGCAGGTGAGTTGTATATGGGTAGCGTCGTGCAACTCCCGCATGAGACGACGTCGCTTATTCGCGCCATCGATCCGCTTACCGGTCAGATCAAATGGCAGCACGAGATGGAGACGGGCCAACATCGTCTCGGCCTCGGAGGGATACTCTCTGTCGGGGGCGACCTGATATTCGCCGGGAGCGACCGTGTGTTTTACGCCCTCGATGCTCGCACCGGGGCGGTACTCTGGAAGTTCAACACCGGCGGAGCGATCGTGGCCGCTCCCATCACGTATATGAGCAACGGGAAGCAATACGTCACCATCGCGGCCGGCCGCTCGCTGATGGCGTTCGCCCTCGAAGACGTGGTGCAGCAGTAGCCGAATAGCAACCCGGCGCGGTCTCCTCGCGACCCCGCGCCGTAGTTAGGCAAACCAGTAGCTTCCTCGGGCGTGATGCCCTAGAAGAAGTCGGGTATTTTGCGGCCCGGATCGGACGGATAGCGCAGAGCCGGCGCTTCCTGGTATGCGCGGATCTCGCCGCTGCTCCGCGACGCTCGCGCCTCGCGCAGAGCCGTCGTCGCCCGCACTAGAACCTCCGACGGGTCGACGGCGGCGTTGGCGAAGTCGCCGACGGCGCAGTAGCCGGCGCTGACGCGCAGCACGCTACTCGAGTGATCGAGCTCGAGATGCGAGTCATCAACGACGCGTTGGATGCGACGCGCCAGCGTCGCGATTCCCGCGCTCTCGGTGCCGACCGACACGATGGCAAACTCAGATTGGCCGAGGCGGCCCACAGCGTCGCTCCCCCGCACGACGCCTCGAAGAATCCTGCCTAACTGCTCGGACACGCCGGATGACGGCGTACGAGCCGCCGACGTTCCTGAGGCGAGGTCCATGTCGGGAGCGAGAGCGACACAAGCGAAACTGTCACCACGGCGTCGTGCTTCGGCGCCCATCTCACGGGCCCGCCGCGCGAGCCCACGCAGGTTGTAGAACCCTGTCACGTCATCGATGAGGCCTTCGGAGCGTAGTCGTTCAGACTCGCGACGCGCTTTGATCAAATTGGAAAGGCGCGCCATGAGCATCTCGCCATCGAGCGGCTCGCTCACGAATTCCCAGGCGCCGCAGTTGTATGCCGCCAATCGCTGCTCGCGATCCGCGGCGCCACTGGCGGTGAGGACGATCGGCACGCTCGCGCCGACGTCGGAGTCTTCGTTGAGCGCCCGACACACGTCGACTCCATCCATGTCCGGGAGCTGGAGTTCGATGAAGACGACATCTGGTCGCGCACTGCGGGCAGTCAGCAGCGCCTGGGCGCCCGTGTAGGCGCGCAACACGGCATAGCCCTTCCCCGCAAGGATGCTTTCCAGCGATCTGGCCCACCACTCCTGATCGTTGACAACCAACGCCAGCGGCGGTCGAGTCGGCATCGCGGCATTCGCCATAGTGTGCTCTTGCACCAACTGGAGAGGTGTTTCCCGATCAATCCGTCGACCCTGGCGCATCATCGCTTAGGGCTTTGCGTGCTTCACGAGTGCTCGTTGATCTGTTTGGAGCAGGCAGTGTCTGCAGGACTCGTGCGTGACCGAACCTCATCCATTCATGCACACTTGAAACACCACTTGTTTCCAAACTGGTAAGCGTTTGATACGTGCTCCGAAGGCGACGAACGCTGTTCTTTGCAACGGCTTGCCATCACTCGCGTCCTCCCGGATCGACACGACAAGTGCAGTTAGGACAAAGCAGCCTCGCTGGAGAGATCTGTGGTGCGCGTGCGTGCCTGCTGTGGGAGCAAATCCACACTCGCGCCGTTTTTTCGAACACCACGCCTCGAGGCGCAATCGACGAAGGCCCTGACTGACAACGAGTTGTCACAGGTCCTCTTCTAGAGACACCGCGAGCACGGTCGCTGCAGACGCATCGCCACGTCCGCTGCTCGCTTTTCCGTCTCCTCAATGCGTTTTCCATGCGTCATTCTGTTTGGATCTTGTCGATTTGCGCTTTGCTCACGAATGCGGTCGCGTGTACGGCACAGCAGCAGGCGACGACGGGCGAGCGCGTCACGTTGCAGTCGCATCCGGCTCGCGCGGAATCGACCGCCGACACTCGGCTCGGCGATGGCGACTTCCACGTTGGCGATCGGATCACGCTTTTCGTGAGTGGCGAGCCGACCCTCTCGAACACGTACACGGTTCGGTCGGGGAACACTCTGATCATCCCGACTCTCCCGGAGATCTCCTTACAGGGCGTGCGCCGAAGCGAACTCCGCGGACTGCTTCTCCGCGAGATCAGCCGGTACATCAAGAGCCCAGACATCCAGGTCAGCACCCTCGTCAACGTCGCGATACTTGGCGCCATCGGTCGGCCTGGATTCTACGCCGTGTCACCGGACGCGCCGATCACCGACGTCCTCATGACCGCTGGCGGACCCGCGGCCAACGCCGATCTGGGCAGGTCGCAGATCATGCGCGACGGTGTGGTGGTCGCTGACGCGGCCAAGCTCCGTCGATTGCTAGAAGCGAACAGTCCCCTCGACGAAAGTGGCGTGCGTAGCGGCGATCAAATCGTCGTCGGACAAGCTCCTCAACATTGGCAGATGGTTTCCGCGGTTCTTGGCGTCGTGAGCTTGGCGGTCACCACGTTCGTTGTGCTACGGCATCGATAAGCAAGTTCGCACGCGACACCAGCGGACATTTCAAAGGGAAAAGCATGGAAGCGGAAGCAACTCTGGTCTCTACGACCATCGATACGTACATGCCGAGACCGTCGTCGGCTCCGCTCACGCGGATGCGGAGGGCGCCGGTAAGGCCTCCCGCCGTCGTCTACGTTCCGCGGTCGCGCGTCGAGTGGGCAAATCGGCTGCTCAATATCGCACTCGCCGTGGTCGCCATCGTCGTCCTGTCGCCGCTGATGCTGCTCATCGGGTTGTTGGTGCGCGTTACGTCGCCAGGCCCAGTGATGTACACGCAGCAGCGTGTCGGGGTGAATCGTCGTCGCCGGCCGACGCAGGCGCTCTATGATCGACGCGGTCAGGACGCCGGCGGAATCGTGTTCACGATTTACAAGTTTCGCACGATGCGGAACGACGCCGAGAAACACTCCGGAGCGGTGTGGGCGACGCATAACGATCCGCGCGTGACTCCGATTGGCCGGTTCCTGCGTCAATACCGACTCGATGAGCTGCCGCAGCTCTTCAACGTCATCCTTGGCGACATGAACGTCGTTGGGCCGCGACCGGAGCGACCCGCCATCTTCGCCGAGTTACGAAGTTGCATCGCGGATTACCCGGTGCGTCAGCGAGCGCGCCCTGGCATCACGGGGCTGGCGCAAGTGAGCAATTCGTACGACGCAAGTCTCGACGACGTGAAAACGAAGGTGCGCTACGATCTGGAGTATCTCGAGCGGCAGTCCGTCGTCGAGGATCTCCGCATCATGCTGCGCACCGTTCCGGTGATGCTCTTCAGGATGGGCGGTTGGTAGTCGCCGGCGCGCTGCGCCGCGTCGGCTCCCACACGGCGCTCGCCTGACCGCTGAGCGCTCGCATCCAAGCAACGAAGCCAGCAGCGAACGACGCAACACCAAACGCGGGAAGCGCAAGCGCTGCTGGAACACGTCGCCGCTCCGGCCAGCGCATCGCGACAAGCGCGGCGGCGCTCGCCGCGATCAACCCGACGATCGCGAGCCGCGCGAGCGGCTGCGACGGGCCAAGCATCAACACTCCGACCACCGCGAGCGGCAGGAAGAGCGAGACGAGCCAGCGACAGAGCTTGTGGCTCACGAGGCAGAAGGCGAATCGTCCGTAGCGCAGTGGATTCATCAGCGATCGCATATACCAAAGCGTCTGAAGTCCACGGGCCATCGTGCGCACTTTGCGTCTGAACTCCGATCGTAGAGAGCTCGTCCGCGGCACGCGGCACAGCGCGTCCTCGACCGACACCGCGCGATAGCCCCGGCGTCTGGCGATCAATGCCGACGCGAAATCGCGGCTGAGTCCCTCCGGAAATGCGCCGTCATAGAGATGCCGACGCGTCGCATAGAAGCAGCCGCTCGCACCCACGATGGAATGGAAGCGTGTCTCGAGGCGACGAACCCACATCTCGTATCCCACGTATCCACTTTCACCGCGGTTCGCCTGCGTATCTTCGGCGCCGACGCTGACGTCCCGCCCCGATGCGACGCCCACGCTCGGGTCCTCGAACGCGCGAACGAGCGTCGACAGCGACGAGGGCAGCAGCCGCACGGTCGCGTCGGTGTTCACGATGATCTCGCCGCGCGCAGCCACATCCGCCGCATTCTCCGCCGCCGTCTTGCCACGGCGATCCGGAAGCCGGAGCAGCTCGACGCCACGACTGGCGAATGATCTCGCAATCTCGTCGGTTCGATCGGTCGATGCATCGGAGACGACGAGCACGTGGCGCTTCGCAGCCGGGTAGTCCTGACCGAGCAGCGCTTCCAATACCTCGGCGAGATTCCGCTCCTCGTTATACACCGGAACGGTGATAGTGAGGGACGGCCATTGCGACCCGTCGGTTTCCTGCTCGGCGTTAGGCGCTCTTTTGCGCGTGACGGCGGCAAGGAGAATCGGATAGCCGATGTAAGCGTAGCCGAGCATCGCCGAAGGGGCGGCGATGAATGCGATGGCGATGGTCGTAGGTGTCATAGTGTTGCGGAGCGACTGGCTTGCCGGTAGGCGGCGGTGTACCGCTCGACCCACGGCCTAACGGAGTAGTCGGCGTTCAGGCGTGATCTCGCACTGGTCGCTCGAGCGCGCGCAGCATCTGGATCTCCGGCGACAGACTGAATCGCGGCCGCCAACGCGCCAGCGTCATTTGGCGCCACGAGCAGCGCATCCTGCGGGCGCAAGACATCCGGAACACCGCCGACTCGCGTGGCAATGATGGGTATTCCCGCTTCCATCGCTTCGAAAACCACCATCGGCGTACCCTCGGTTCGAGAGCTCAACACAAAGACGTCGAACGCCCGAAGATATCGCGCGGCATCAGGCATGGCGCCGTGAAAGGAAACCTGTGCAGCCTTTGCATTGGCCTGCGTCGCAAGCGACCGTCGTTCGGCGCCATCGCCAATTACCGAGGCAGCGATGCGATCGCCCTGAGCACGCGCCACGGCATCGATGAGTACGTCCGCTCCCTTCTCTTTCGTTAGGCGGCCGATCCATCCGAGGATGAATCCATCGTGGGGGAGAGCGAGCGCGGCGCGCGCCTCCAGACGCTCGAGGAAGTCCGCGCGAGGCTCGTGCGCATTCGCGATCACGTGTAGTCGCTCGGGCGCGATGCCCGAGGCGACGAGGCGCTCACCCAGAGCTCTCGACACCGCGACAACGCCCTCCAGATCGCGCGCGTTGCGGCGCTCTAGCCACTCGTACACCCGATTGCGTAGATCGCCTCCCGTGAACCCGTGGAAGGTCGATATGCGCGGAATTCCGTGCTCGCGACCGACTGCGGAGTCGACGAGGGACGTTCGATATCCATGCGTATGAAAAACGTCGGGTGCCCAACGCCTGCAGATCTCGGAGATTTGGCGACGCTCCCGGCGGTAGGATCGCGGGGGAATCGAAATGACATCGACGGCAATACCTGATGCGCGCAGCTCCTCGATCACCGGATGGCCCCCCACGCCCGGGTCGTCATCCAGCACCGCGGCAATACGTACGTCGATGCCGACGTCCCGCTGGCCTCGTGCGAGGCTGCACACAACACGCTCGAGGCCTCCCACCTTCGCGGGAGAAACTACATGGAGCACCCTCAAGGCTCGTGCGCCCGGAGAGCTGTTGCCTGGTGAAGATGGCGCAAGAGCTGTGGATTCGTGCATTCGTAACCGGGAGGGCGCGTCAGTCTGGACCTCTGGCATGCGAACAGAGGACGCGTCCGTGAACACAAATGTCATGCCCGCTAACTAGGCCATAAGCACCGCGCAACGTAGGTCGAAGCCCACATGCGTCGCACGGTTGTCGATGCCACAGCGCAGGTTGTCGCACGACGCCCACACTCACGAGCCGCAAGCGGCGCATTTTTCGGCTGCACTGAGGGTTAGAATCGCCCAAGTTACGGTCTACTCGACAGGCTTGAATCCTGCCTTGGGCCCTCGCGAGTCTATCTGGTGCCATGTGACAATTCGTGATGATGATGATGACCGCCACATTGAGTGATACGCTTCCCGGTCCGCTCACTGCCGCGCCCGCGAAGAAACGAGGATGTCTCTTTTGCGGGTCGCCATTGACCCACACCTTCGTCGATCTTGGCAAGTCGCCTCTCTGCGAGAGCTATCTCGCGGAGAATCAGCTCGACCAGATGGAGCCATTCTATCCGCTCCACGTGTACGTGTGCGCCGAGTGCTACCTCGTCCAGCTGAAGGAATACGTCAGTGGCGAGGAGATCTTCACCGAGTACGCGTACTTCTCGTCGTACTCCGACTCGTGGCTGGCGCACGCAGAGCGTTATACCGAGCAGATGATCGCGCGGCTTGGCCTAACGGAGCGGAGCCAGGTAATCGAGGTCGCGAGCAACGACGGCTACCTGCTCCAATACTTCGTTCAGCAAGGAATCCCCGCCTTGGGGGTGGAGCCTGCTGCGAACGTTGCCAAGGTCGCGGTTGCAAAAGGCGTCCCAACCGAAGTGAAGTTCTTCGGTCGGGTAACGGCGCGGGAGCTCGTGGCGGAAGGCAAGCAGGCAGACCTGCTGCTCGGCAACAACGTGCTTGCGCAGGTTCCGGATTTGAATGATTTCGTCGCCGGCTTGAAGATCGCGCTCGCACCAAGGGGCGTTATTACGATCGAGTTTCCGCACCTCATGCAGCTCGTAGCGAACAATCAGTTCGATACGATCTATCACGAGCACTTCTCGTATTTTTCGTGGCTCTCGAGCGAACGGATCTTTGCCGCGCACGGACTGGTCTTGTTCGACGTCGAGGAGATTCCCACGCATGGCGGCTCGCTGCGGATCTACGCGCGCCACGCCGAAGACCAAACAAAACCGCTCACCGAGAAAGCGCGTGCATTGCGTCAGCGTGAGGTCGACGCTGGCCTGCTCTCGCTCGATTACTATCGTTCCTTCGCGCGACAGGTCGAGAAGACAAAGCACGACTTGCTGGAATTCCTCATCGAAGCGAAGCGCGCTGGAAAGCGCGTCGTTGGCTACGGCGCCCCGGGTAAGGGGAACACGCTGCTCAATTACTGCGGTATCCGAAGCGACTTTCTCGATTTCACGGTGGATCGAAGCCCGTACAAGCAGGGGAAGTTTCTCCCCGGTACGCAGATTCCGATTCGCCACCCAGACGCGCTTCGAGAGGCACGACCCGACTACGTCCTCATCCTGCCGTGGAATCTGCGGGACGAGATTGCCGCGCAACTCGCGTACGTTCGCGAATGGGGCGGGCGTCTCGTCGTGCCGATTCCCCACGTCGAAGTGCTGCCGTAATCGACGCTCTGACAGCCCGTCCTGATCAGCGGCGGTCGAGCGTGAGATCGACGTACGATGTCGCGATCGTCGGCGGTGGAATCGTCGGTGCGGCGACGGCCATGTTGTTGGCCGACCGGCGGCGCGTTGTCATTCTCGAAGCGACCGACAGGGTCGCGGCCCATCAAAGCGGGCACAATAGCGGAGTGATTCACGCCGGATTGTACTACCGGCCCGGCTCCCTCAAGGCGCGGCTCTGCGCCGAGGGCCGTGAGGACATGTATCGCTTCTGTGAATCGGAAAACATCCCGCATCGCCGCTGCGGCAAGCTTGTCGTCGCGACGCGCGACGGTGAGCTTCCCGCGCTGGATGAGCTCGAACGCCGCGGTCGCGCCAATGGACTCCATGGACTGCGCCGCCTAACGCGCGCGGAGCTCGGCGAGTACGAGCCCGAGGTCAGTGGGGTGGCGGGGATCTGGGTCCCACAAACGGGCGTCGTCGACTACGCGCTCGTCACGGCTGCCTATGCGCGACGGGCGGCACAACAGGGAGCCAGCGTCGTGTTGAATGCGAATGTGCTCAACATTGTGCAAGATGGCACCGTGATTCGAGCCGAGACGACCGCCGGCGAGTTCTCCGCCAGATTCATCGTGAACTGCGCCGGCCTCCATGCGGATCGTGTCGCGCGCATGGCGGGAGAGACGCCTCGAGTTCGCATCGTGCCCTTCCGCGGCGAGTACTTTGACTTGCGCCCCGAGTCGGCTGGGCTGGTGCGAGGGTTGATCTATCCCGTGCCGGATCCAGCATTGCCGTTCCTTGGTGTACACCTGAGCCGCACCGTCAACGATCATGTGCACGCCGGGCCTAACGCCGTGTTCGCCTTCTCACGGCACGGCTATCGGTGGCGCGATTTCGCGATCACGGACGTCGCCGATGCCATGTCCTTCGGCGGGTTTTGGCGAATGGCGCGCACGCATTGGCGGAGCGGCCTCACCGAGATGCGTCGCTCTCTCTCACGGCGTCGTTTCGTTAGGTCGATCCAGGAGCTCGTACCGGCCATTCGAGATGCGGACATCGTCCGCGGCGGAAGCGGCGTTCGTGCCCAGGCAATCGACGACACCGGACGACTGCTCGATGACTTTCATATCGTTCGTTCGCTGCGCTCATTGCATGTGCTCAACGCGCCCTCGCCCGCGGCGACCGCGTCGCTCGCCATTGGACGGGAGATCGCGAGCCAGGTCCTCGACGCCACGTCTTGACGGACTGCACTCCGTTGCGCTTGCGCAACAGAGTAGTAGCGGCTCGCTGTATCGAGGGGCGCGACCCAATTGCAGTTCGTTGTGGCACAGTGACTTAGCCGACCTCATACGGTGCATGCGTCTTGCACCGCCCCCCATGACGCCTGGCATGGTGCCTCGGCGCTTCCCCCAGTGGAGATCGCGATGCGTGTATTGATGACCGGTCACAACGGCTACATCGGCTCGGTCATGTCCAGGTACTTTGGGCAAGCGGGGCACGAGGTCACGGGACTCGATACGTTCCTCTTCGAGGCCTGCACCTTCGGTGCGGACCAGCAAACGATTCCCTCTATCCGCGTCGACCTCCGCGACGTATCGGTCGAGCAGCTCGTCGGTTATGACGCGGTCGTGCACTTGGCGGCACTCTCCAACGATCCGCTCGGAAATCTCAACGCGGGATGCACCGAGGAGATCAATCACCAGGGTTCCGTTCGCCTTGCCCAACTAGCCAAGGCCGCCGGGATTCCGCGTTTCCTCTTCGCATCTTCGTGCAGTCTGTACGGCCTCGCCGGCGACGACATGCTCGACGAGAATGCGGCCTTCAATCCGATTACGCCTTACGGAGCAACGAAGGTCTGGGTCGAACGTGATGTCGCGCCGTTGGCCGACGCTCGGTTCAGCCCGACGTTCCTGCGCAACGCGACCGCGTACGGCTACTCGCCCAAGCTCCGCGCCGATCTTGTAGTGAACAGTCTCCTCGGCTTTGCCTACACGACAGGCGAGGTGTTGCTGCAGAGCGATGGAACGCCGTGGCGGCCGCTCGTGCACGTCGAGGATATCTGCCGCGCTTTTCTCGCCGTGCTACACGCTCCGCGAGCGCTGGTGCATAACGAGGCATTCAACGTCGGGCGGACGGAGGAGAACTATCGCGTCAGCGAGCTCGCCGCCATGGTTCGCGAGGTCGTGCCGGGAAGCCGCATCGAGTTTGCCCCGGGTGGTGGACCGGATCCGCGATGCTACCGCGTACGCTGCGACCGGATTGCGGCGCGGCTGCCGGAGTTCAAACCGAAATGGACCGTTCGCACCGGCATCGAAGACCTATACGATCGCTACCGGGCCGTCGGCATCACGCGGGAGGAGTTCGTCGGCAATAAGTATCTCCGCATCAAACAGATTCAGGAGCTGCAGCGCGCCGGACGACTGGATGGGTCGCTTCGCTGGACAGCGACGGCTGCCCTGCCGAACGAGGAGAGAGCGGTCGCGGTCGCCTAACGTGCCAGCCGTGACCAGCATCGCATGAAATTCCTCCCCACGGGTTTCGATGGCCTCCACGTCGTGGAGCTCGAGCCGCGCTGTGACATGCGCGGCTTCTTCGCACGAACGTGGTGCGAACGAGAGTTCGAGAACGCGCGTCTCGAAACGCGGCTCGTGCAATGCAGCGTGTCGTTCAACACGCGCCGCGGAACCCTGAGGGGGATGCATTTTCAGGTCGCGCCGTTCGAGGAGGCGAAGCTCGTCCGCTGCACGATGGGCGCGATTCACGACGTCGTGATCGACGTGCGACCCGGCTCGCCCACCCATCTCCGTCATTTCGCGGTGGAACTGTCCGCCTCCAACCGGCGCGCGCTGTACATACCGCCCGGCTTTGCGCATGGCTTTCAGACCCTCGCCGACGACACCGAAGTGTTCTATCAGATGTCAGAGTTCTTCGCGCCCGAGTGTTCACGCGGCATTCGGTGGAACGATCCGCGCTTCGCTATCGAATGGCCC
>DATEHJ010000075.1:0-2420 GCA_035279645.1 Gemmatimonadaceae bacterium | reverse complement strand
GAAACATGTTCTCGCGATACTTGCCCCAGTGACCGGACTGCTCCCACAGCGCCTTCTTGTAGATCAGCGGAGTTTTGATTTCCTGAAACTTCCCGCGCTGCCGCTCACGAATGAAGTCGACGAGGGTGTTGTACAAAAAAGTGCCGCGCTCGGTCCAGAAGGTGGCACCGGGCGAGACGGCGCTCATGATGAACAGATCGAGCTCGCGACCGAGCTTGCGGTGGTCGCGCCGCTTGGCTTCCTCGATGCGGAAGAGATAGGCGTCGAGCTCGTCCTGCTTCCACCAGGCGGTGCCGTAGATCCGCTGGAGCTGTTGCCGCTTCTCATCCCCGCGCCAATACGCCGAGGCAACGGAGGTCAGTTTGACCACCTTCACGTACGAACTGTCGGGCACGTGCGGGCCGCGACATAAATCAACAAAGGGCCCGTCGGTGTAGGTGGAGATCACCTCGCCATCACCCAGCTCGCTCAGGCGCTCGAGCTTGAGCGGATCATCAACAAACACTTTCTGCGCGTCACGCCGCGACACCTCGGCGCGCACGAAGGGAAGCTTCTCCGAGGCAACCTTCCGCATCTCCGCTTCGAATGCGGCGAGATCCTCCGGGGTGAACGGCTTGTCGACCTCGAAGTCGTAGTAGAATCCGTCCTCGATCGCCGGACCGAAACCGATCTTCGCTTCGGGGCGTACTCTGCGCACCGCGGTCGCCAAGACGTGTGCGGCGGAGTGTCTCAGTACGTCGAGCGATCGCGGATCTTTTTGCGTGAGCACGCGGAACGATCCGCTCGATCGGAGTGGTGTCACGAGATCTTGAATCTGCCCGTCGACTTCGACGGCGATCGCATCGCGCAGCAGTCGCTCGCCGATCGACCGGACGACTTCACTCGGCAACGTGCCCCGCGCGACGGTGCGGGTTGCGCCGTCAGGCAGAACGAGAGTGATTTGGCTGTCGCTGTTCTCGGATTGCGGAGATTGAGGTCGATCGATCATGTCAGTGGTGGCTAACGGCAACGAGGCGTCGCCGCGGCGACGCCTCGTGGGCAGTGCGGCGAATGCATGATGCTAGAGCAATGGCGTGATCAGGCGCGTGTAGCGAAAGAACAGCACGAGGCCGACGATCAGCGCGATGGCCACGGTCGCCCATAACACGATGCGAATGATCCCCGCTCGATCCGCTTTTGCGGAACCAGAGCTCTCGAGTTGTGAGTCAGCCATCGGACGCGTGAGCGTGTGAGATGATATCGGTAGGTGGCCTTCTTTTTGCACGCGAATTCGCCATATCGCTGCGCGTAAGTTATCCTTGGACAACTACCTCCGCCACAGGGGACACCTGACGATGTCGCCATTCCGCTATCGCGATGAAGAGTCGTCAACCGGAACGATCGTCGGGGTGCTCGTTGGCGCCCTCGCGGGCTTCGCGGCTGGAATGTTCGTCGCCCAGCGTGTGGGTGGATTTGGCGGACTCACCTCGAAGATTCGCAAGCGCGCCGGCAGTCGCTTCGGCCGCGCCGAGGCGCCCGACCTCGCGGATGAAGAGCTCGAGGACTACGAAGAGGACGAGCTCGAAGCCGAGGAAGAGTACGACGAGTCTCTCGAGACGCGCGTACTCGAAGCCTTCCGGAACGATCCGATCCTGAGCGAGCGCGCGGTCGATATCGGTTCGATCGGCGATGGAATCATCGAGCTCGCCGGTTGGGTGGAGTCGGAGGATGAGGCAGAGCACGCGGTGACCATCGCGCGCGGCGTTCCCGACGTCGACACCGTCGTGAATCGCATGTCGATCGGAGACGAGGAACGACGTCTCCGCGAGATATCGCGTCGAGTCCAGGAAGGTGATCCGTCGTTGACGGAAGCGCGCTGGGAGGGCGGCACCGTCGGCACGGGCCGTCGTCGTCAGGGCACGTCAAGCGAGCCGGATCGGCACGCGGATCCCAAGGTCGACCTCGAGGACCGCTGGCGGAGCGCGGAGGCCGAGATTCGCAATGCCGCCGACGACACGGAAGGTGTGGCGGAGCGGCGTCGCGTAGCGGCCAAGCGAAGCGTGCGTGGCGACCGAACGGGCGGCGCCCCGGTATCACCTACCGGCGTACCGAAGGCTGATCACGTAGCGCAGCCACGCGATGTCGATGTACGCAGCGCGGCCCGCGAGACTGGCGGCGAACGCACGGACTTTGGCGACATGGGTCGCCTATAGCAGTACCGCGTTTCTCCCCCGATTACTCAGCGAGCCGCCGATTAAGCGGCTCGTTTACTTTTCGCTACCCATGTCCGAACTACCTGATCGATACGACCCGGCCACAACCGAGCCGGAAGTGTACGCCGAGTGGCTGAAGCACGACTGCTTCGCCGCCGACGCCGCGCGTTCGACGCGCGTCGGTGGCGATCGTGAGCCATACACCATCGTGATGCCACCGCCTAACGT
>DATEHJ010000074.1:0-3273 GCA_035279645.1 Gemmatimonadaceae bacterium | reverse complement strand
CGACCGAATTGCCGCCCAGCAAGAGTGCAAACTGTCCCGGCTCCACGACCCGCTTCATGTCGGGACCATGATAGGAGAGTTGGTCAGGGCCAACGTCGAACGAGATGGTGCGCGTCTCACCCGGCGCGAGCGTGACGCGCTGAAAGCCCCGCAACTCTTTCACCGGACGCGTTGCGGCACTGACCTCATCGCGAATGTAGAGCTGCACGACCTCGTCCCCCCTCCGCGACCCGGTGTTGCGGATGTCGACCATCACCGTGGTGTGGCCCGTCGGCGAGATGTGGGTTGCCGTTAGGCGGAGGTTGGAGTAGGCAAACGTCGTGTACGAGAGACCAAAGCCAAATGGAAAGAGCGGCGCGATCGTGTCCAGGACGTAGCCGCGACGGGCCGTCGGCTTGTGGTTGTAGAACACCGGGAGCTGCCCGACGTCGCGCGCGACCGTCACCGGGAGCTTGCCACCGGGGTTCACGTCGCCGAAGAGCACATCGGCAACCGCGGTTCCTGTCTCCTGTCCCAGATACCATCCCTCGAGGATCGCGGGAATTTTCGGCAGGAGATTTGGAATTGACGCCGGCCGACCATTAATGAGTACTAACACCACCGGCTTGCCGGTGGCCGCGATCTGCAGCGCGAGCGATTCCTGTTCCCCAGGCAGTCCGAGCGAGGAACGGTCGCCGAGGTGGTCGTTCGCGTACGCTTCTCGCGCGGTCTGCTCGTTGTCGCCCAGTACGAGCACGACGAGATCACTGCGACGCGCCAGCGCCACCGCCTCCGCGATCCGCGGCGCGTTGGACGCCGAGTCGGCGGGAACGACGCGATCCGCACCGTTACGGAATTTGGAACGCGCGCCTCCGAGATGCGGTTGCGGCTCCTTCGTGAACACCGAGTCCTCCGTGATGCGCACCCCTTCGGCGTATTCCACCGCCGCGCCGCCCTCGAGTCGCGTCTTGAGGCCTTCGAGAATGCTCACCACCCGCGGCGGGACGCTCGCGTATCCGCCCAGGAGGACCTCACCGGCATGCGGCCCGATCACGGCGACGCGCGAATACGCGTCGGCGCGCAACGGCAGAAGATTCCCGTCGTTCTTGAGAAGAATCATCGCCTGTCGCGCTGCCTCGAGCGCGAGCGGACGCGTGCTCTCGGCGCCAGAAATGCGCTCGGCCGCCGCGACGTCGACGTACGGATTTTCGAACAGGCCGAGCATGAACTTGGCGCGCAAAAGACGTCGCACCGCGGTGTCGATGGCGTCCATCGAGACTTCATGTCGCCTCACCTGATCCACGAGCGTGGGATAGGAGCTGGGATCGGGCAACTCGATGTCGACGGTTGCGTTCAACGCGCGCCGCGCCGCCTCCGCGGGATCCGCGGCGACATGATGCAGATCGACTAGTTGTTGAATCGCGAACCAATCCGACACGACGGTCCCGTCGAATCCCCACTCGCCGCGCAGCACGTCGTGAAGCATCCACCGATTGGCGTGAGATGGGATGCCGTCGACCTCGTTGTACGAGGCCATGACACTGCGCGCGCCCGCTTGCTTGACGGCCATCTCGAAGGGGTAGAGAAACACGTCGCGGAGCGTGCGCTCGCCGACCGAAGCTGGCCCCACATTCGTTCCCGATTCGGGCTGGCCATGTCCCGTCATATGCTTCAACGTCGCGAAGACATGCTGCGGACCGATCAGCGAATCGGTGCCCTGAAATCCGCGCACCGCGGCGACGCCCATTCGCGCCACGAGGAAAGGATCCTCACCGTACGTCTCCTCGAATCGTCCCCACCGCGGCTCGCGTGCGACGTCGACCACCGGTGCGAGCACCTGACCCACTCCGCGCGCACGCGCCTCGGCCGCCGTGGCGGTGAAGACGCGTTGCACGAGATCGGGATTCCAGGTGCTCGCGAGCGCGATCGCTTGCGGGAAGCTCGTTGCGCCGACGGCTTCCAGACCGTGCAGCGCTTCCTCGTTGAAGAGCACCGGAATGCCGAGCCGGGTGCTGTCGTGAACCCACCGCTGAATGGCGTTGACGAAGGTGGCCTCGCCGCGCGCGTCGTGTCCGTCCTGCGGGCGCTCGATGCGTCCGATGCCGACGCGGAACCACTTCGGCGCCTTGACGGCGCTGAAGAATCCGTTGGCATCGGTGATGAGCTTCTTCTCATCCCAAAGACAGAGCATCTGCGCCACTTTCTCTTCGAGCGTCATCCGAGACAGCAGGTCGTTCACACGGCGCTCGATCGGAAGCTTCGCGTCCCGGTATGGCAGCTGCTGAGCCTGCGTGGGAACAACAACGAGCGAGATCAAGAGAGCACCCCGCACCACGCACCACGCTCCGCGCTTCACGCTAGCGCTCCGCACGCGCCCTCCCATATGAACGCACCGCCGCAATCACGGTGTCGAACGCGGCCTTCGGCATCCCCCGTCGATCGAACAACAGTGGATAGTTCACGCGCCCTCGCACGGGAAAATTGTTCAACCAGGAATCGGCATCGTCGACGCACCAGAACGTCATCCGCGTGATCACGTCGCGATGCGCCAAGTAGACACGCACGATCTCACCGTACCGCCGGGCCAGCGCTTGCTGCACCGAGTCGGGAAGGCCGTCGCGATATGGATCCGGCGCCCCCGTCCGCATCAACTGCTGTTCGATCGCTTCCGTGCGCTGCCCGTGATTGCTGGGGAGCACGTCGACGTCGAGCTCCGTCACCATCAGCTTGAGTCCCGTCGCGGCGAGATCGACGATCGCCGAGTCGATCGCGCCCGTCGTCGGCCAATCGAGCTTCTGATGCTCCTGCATGCCAATCGCCGTGATCGGCACACCCTCCGCTCGTAACTCGGTGATCAGCCGAACGATTCCCGCCCGCTTTGCCGCTCCCTCGACCGAAAAATCATTGTAGTGGAGCTCGGCCGACGGATCCGCTTCATGCGCGAAGCGAAACGCCATCCCAATGTACTCCGGTCCGATGATCTCGAGCCACGGGGACCGACGTAGCGTACCGTCTTCGTTCACCGCCTCATTCACCACGTCCCAGCCGCGAATCCTCCCCTTGTAGCGGCCAACGACCGCCATGATATGAGACCTGAGACGCGCGATGAGAGTGTCGCGCGGCGCCGGTCCCCCGTCGGCATCGTGGAACACCCACGCCGGCGTCTGATTGTGCCAGACGAGCGTATGTCCGATGACTACGGCACCCAGTCGCTCTCCGAAACTCACGTAGCGGTCCGCGGGCCCGAAGTTGAACTCCCCCGGACGCGGCTCGATCGACGCCCACTTCAGTGCA
>DATEHJ010000073.1:0-6887 GCA_035279645.1 Gemmatimonadaceae bacterium | reverse complement strand
CGAGCGTGCCAGCCAACAGCTGCACGACATCTCGGATTGGTTGGCGCTCCGCGCGGCGGGCGTAACGGACGATTCGGCGGCGCGTGCACGATTGTTCGCGATGGTGCGCCGGCCAACGGCGCGCGAACGCATTCCATGGACGGACGCCTTGGCGCGAGAGCGAGCCGGCGACCTCGCCGGCGCGGCGAGCCGATACGAGCGCCTCGGCGCGATGGCGAGCGCGTTTCGTCTCCGACTCGGCCCAACCACGGACAGCGCGACTCGTCACGCCGTGCGTGACTCGGTGATTCAGTACATTCGCACGAAGGGTGGAACCGCCGACGCGCGGCTCGCTGTCGAAGTGCTCGATAAAGCCTTTCCGTCACTCACGCCGTCCGAGGAGTTGGTCGTTGCGCGGAGTGCCGACGCATCCGGACCGGTGGCGCGCGCTCTCACAGCCTACGCCAAGGGCATCGAAGCGCCGGACGCGACGCCGAAGGATCGTCTCGACTACGGTGAGCTGCTGATTCGGGCTGGCAAGAATCGAGATGCGCCGGCGGTGCTCGAGCAGGTCCGCGCGCCATCGAATCTCGCCGCCGAGGCGGCATATCAGCGTGGACGCGCTTTGTTGTTAGCCGGCAATGGCTCCGCCGCGCGCACGGCCCTCCGCGCTGTCGCCGACGGGTACCGCGGCGACACGACGGGCGCGGCGTCGGCGCTGTACTTGTTAGGCGATCTCGCCACCGACGATGGCCGCGACGACGAGGCAGAAGGATTTTTTCGCTCACTGTATCGCGCCTACCCGACGAGCCCGCGCGCGGACGACGCGCGCTTTCGCTCTGGGCTGATCTCCTTCATCAAAGGCGACCACCGCGAGGCGGCGATCGACTTCGATTCGCTCGTTAGGCTCTATCCCCGGTCGAGCGAGGCGACGGCGGCGCGCTATTGGAGCGGCCGCGCCTGGGACGCGGCGGGGGACAAGTCGCGCGCCGACGCCGCCTGGCGGGACGTCATCGCGCGCGAGCCCCTCTCGTACTACGCGGCGACCAGCGCGAAGCGCCTCCGAGTGGCGCCATGGTCACCGCCTGGCGGCGGCACGTCGGTCGACGGTTTCCCGAAGGTTGCCGCGGTCGACAGCGCCATGCGGCGCATCACGCAGCTCGAGGCGCTCGGGATGGATACTGAAGCGCGCTTCGAGTACGACGCGCTCGAGAGCGCGGCTGGCGCGACACCGGATCGCTTGCTAGCGACAGCGGCGGCGCTGCGCGATCACGATCAAACGTCGCGCGCGATCAAGCTGGCGTGGAAGATCATCGACGCCGGCACGCGCGACGCGCGCGCATATCGCCTCGCGTATCCTGTCGTCGATCAATCCGAGCTCGTGCGGCAAGCGCGATCCCGGTCCATCGAGCCGACGCTCGTCGCGGCCATCATTCGCCAGGAGTCCAGCTTCAATCCGCGCGCTGTCTCGGTAGCCGGCGCGCGCGGCTTGATGCAGGTAATGCCGAGCGTCGGTCAGCAGGTCGCACGCTCGCTGGGCTATCCCCTCTGGGATCCCGGCCTGCTGTTCGATGCCGACGCGAACCTCGAGCTCGGCGCCGCTCATCTGGCGGCCTCGATTCGCCAATACGACGACATCCCGCGCGTGCTCGCCGCGTACAACGCCGGCGGTTCGCGCGTAACGCGCTGGGCGAGCAAGGCGGGCACGAACGATCCTGAGGTGTTCACGGAGCGGATCTCGTTCACCGAAACGCGCGATTACGTGCGGATCGTTCAGCGAAACGCTGAATTGTACGGGGCGCTCTACCGCTGGTAGTTCCTCGGCATCAAAAAAGAAAGCACGCGGCGCGAGCCGCGTGCCTTCGATTCTTGACTCGTTGTCCTACCACCCTGGCGAGAGCTGAAATCCCCAGACCCAGCTCTTACCCGGCCGTTGGAACGGGTGCGCGATGTATGCCTCGAAGATCATATAGCCGAGGAAATTCACACGCGCTGAGAGACCCGTGCTGAACACTGGAATGCGGTCCGTACAGACGATCCCGAACGTGTTTTGCGTCGACTGCGGCTGATTTTGGCAGTTGGCGGAAACACGCTGGGCGGCATCCGAAGGATTCGTCGAGAAGCGGAAGTCCGGTGCCTGGTTGCTCGTGTACGCCACGCCGCCATCGAGGAATGGCGCGATCTCCGTCGGCAGGAATGGGAAGTTCAAGAGTCCGAACTCCGATCCACCGAAGAGCGGGATTCGAAGCTCGGCGTTGAACACGGCGAGGCGGCTGCCGAGCATGCGGTCGAACACCGGGCACGTGCTCTGTGCGCTCTTACCGACGAGACACTCCTCGCTCGTGATCGATCCAAAGCCGTAACCTCTGATGAGTGTTTCCTCACCAAGATAAAGGGGAGACAGGCGTTCGCTCTCCGCGTCCTTCCCATAGCGTCCGTAGCTGAGCGCGCGGAACGCGAGGGTCGTCGGTCGAACGAAAAAGTACCGTCGATAGTCGGCGAGCAAGGTTTGGAAGCTGATGTTCCCGACGGTCGGCGAGTACGACAGCCGATAGCGCTGCCCCGCGACCGGCGAGGTGTACGCGGCGAAGGAGTTGTCCCCGACGAATGCGATCTCCGGTTGCGCGTAGTAGATCGCCGGCGGCGCGGGGAGACTCTGTCGGTCTTCGCCGATCACCTGAGTGAACGTCGGGTCGACGAAGAGCTTGTCCACCTCAGCCTGAAAACCGAGCCGCGTCGCCGACAGGTTCAACTCGACGCGGCGCGTCTGGTCGAACGGATATTGGGAGAAGAGCGACGCCTGATCGATGTAGATCCGCTCCAGCACCTGATTGATCGTGTTGAGCCCAGTCGCGCTATCAGTACCGTAGAATATTCCTCCCGTCAGATACGGAACGTGCTCGAGACCCGCGCCGTAGTTCCACCGGTTTCTCAAGTTTGTATAGTAGACGGCGCCGCCGATGTCGCGCACCGTTCCATTCGCCTGAATCGCGGTGGCGATGGTCTGATCGCTCAGCTGATCGCCGAAGAAGGCCGACACGCCGCCGGCGACGCCGGTGCCGAACGGTCCGCCGGCGACGACGCCGACCGAGGGTTGGCCCAGCGCGTCGAGCGAGAACGACGCCTTATACGGGGTGATCTTGAAATCCGCGCCGGAGACGAGACCGTCCACCGGATCGGCGAGGTACGTCATGACGAGGCTGCGCGTCACGTCGCCCGGGGGGAGCTGGCTGCCTAACGCGACCTGCGCCCCGTCGGTGAGCACCGCGGGCTCGCCCTGGGCCTCGTTCGGCTCGAGGGCGCGGATGGTGAAGCCCTGCCCCTGGAAGACCGTGAACAACACACGCCCCGTCTTCTGCGCCACCGTCAGCGTCGGCGAAATCGATGTGATGCCGCTGATGCCGGTCGCGGCGTTGGTCACGCGGCGAACATCGTTCGTCGCGATGTTGAAGCGATAGATGTTCGGAATGCCGTCGGGGTCGGACACGAAGTAGAGCTCACGGCCGTCCGGCGTCCACTGCGGATTGATGTTGTGCGCGGCGTGCGGGAATGGTGAGTAAACGTTAATCTTGCCGCTCGCGACGTCGATCGTCGCGATCTGTAACGGGGAGAACTTCATGATGTTGAAGTCGGTCTCCGGCCCGCGATCGGTCGCGAAGGCGATCGTCTTGCCGTCCGGCGACCACGCCGGCTGAATCTCCGCGTTCCGGTCGTTGGTGAGCTGCCGCACCTGCTCCGTCTGCAGATCGAGCAGGAACAGATCGCCGATGCCCCCGTGCTGGCCGGAGATCGCGAGCGTGCGGCCGTCGGGCGACCAGGCAACGTGACTCATCGCGCCGACGCCCGGGATCTTGATGCGCCGCTCGACGTGCGTCGAGCGCGTGTCGAGGATCGCGATCTCGTTGTTGCCGTTCGAGAAGACGATGAACGCGAACTTGCTCGCGTCCGGCGACCAGTCGCCTGACGAGTTGATGAAGCTGATCGCGTCGAAGTGGGGATCGCTCTCCGGGCCGCCGAGCTTCTTGATCAGTTTCCCGGTGTGCGCGTCGGCGATGTAGATGTCCGTCGTGAAGAGATTGCGCTGCGTCACGAAGGCGAGGTAGTTGCCATCCGGGCTTACCGAGGGCGAGACATTCTGCTGCTCGCTGAGCTTCCTGCCCAATCCGATGATCGTCTTGCCGATGGAGTCGGGCTTCTGCCGTCCCGCGATCTGTGGCAAGTACATCGCGCGATTCGCCGCGGCCCACTCCTTCGATAACGAATCGTCGTTGATGCCGAGCACGCGTACGAGCGCCGCGTCCCAACCCACGCGCAGCGAGGTGCGATACACGTCGACGATCGCGCGATCGCCCCACTTTCCGCCGACGTACGCCCAGAGCGCCTGGCCGTAGCGGTACGGGAAGAAGCGTGGATCGGTCGTGAGCTGCTTGATCGTCGGGAACTTGTTTCGCATCACCGCGTCGCGCATCCACATCGCGGTGAGCGGGTCCTGACGCCCGAGCGAGAAGTACTCGGCCATACCTTCGATGAGCCAGCCGGGAAGTGCGTTGAGTCGCGCGAGTCCGCCGCCAGGAGCGCCTTCCGCGATGTTGTACTGGAACACGTGCACCAACTCGTGACCCAGAACGTGGTCGTTGTCGGAGTAGATGCCGGTGAACGGCATGATCACGCGAGTGCGCAGACCTTCCGTGACACCGCCCGTCTCTTCGCCCAGCTGCTCGCCGATGACGTTCGTTTGCTCGAAGTCTGGATGGTCGGCGTAGAAGATCAGCGACTTGCGATCGAATGCGTGACGGAAAGTGTCCGAGTGGCGCGTATACCACCGCTCGGCCATGCGCCCGGCGTCACGGACGATGAGTGACTCGGGTGGATAGAAGAAATTGTCGAAGTGATCGGAACGGAGAATTTTCCAGTCGAAATGCTCGTACTGAACCTTGTTCCGACCGAAATACTGCGCCGTTGCTCGTGACAGTGGCGCGGCGATGAGAGAAAGCAGGGCGAGGAGCAGCGATGTACGGCTGGCCACCCAACGCGCGCGATGCGAAAGCATTTCGAGTCCTCGCGGACGAGCCGCAGCTAAAAGAAGTGCCAGGGCGCGGGCGGCAGCCCGTGTCCCCGGCGCGCCTGTGCAGGCGGGCAAGTGACGTGCCTCATTAGGCTTTCGATCTGACCTCGCCTTGCCAAGAAAGACACATGGTCGAAGCCAGACCCCTACGCCAATTCGCGATCCTACGAAGCGAGTACAGCAATGCTGCTGCTCAAGGGTAGTCATCGTGCTTATCCCGCGTAAACCCTCCTGTGACGGAAGGAGTTCGCCAAGTCACCGGTTAGTACGTCCGACCTGCGGTAACGTCACCAAGGCCGCGTTGACGAGGTGGCGGCTGCGTGGGCTAGATCGTCATCCGAGAGCCAGCCCCTCCTCCTCCCACGCCGGAGCGCTCTCGGTTGTCCAGCGCGTTACGACTCACCGAACCCTTCGCCGCTCCTCGCGAGATAGAAATCTCGATCGTGATGCCGTGCTTGAACGAGGCAGACACGATCGGCGCGTGCGTTCGGAAGGCGATGGACACGCTGCGCAGTCACCGGATCGCCGGCGAAGTGATCGTCGCCGACAATGGTTCGACCGACGCCTCCGTGGCGATTGCGACGGAGCTCGGCGCGCGCGTGGTGCCGATACGTCAAAAGGGCTACGGCGCGGCTCTGATGGGTGGGATCGCCGCGGCGCGCGGGAGATACATCCTGATGGGCGACGCGGACGACAGCTACGACTTCCGCGAGATCCCGCGGTTTCTCGAGAAGTTGCGAGAAGGCTATGACTTGGCGCAGGGCTGCCGCCTTCCATCCGGCGGCGGCACGCTGCTCCCTGGCGCAATGCCATTTCTCCACCGGTGGTGGGGGAACCCAATGTTCTCTTGGCTCGCTCGCGGTTGGTTCAACGCACCTGTCAGCGACGTGTACTGCGGAATGCGCGGGTTTACCCGCGCACACTACGAGCGGTTGGCGCAGCGGTGCACAGGGATGGAGTTCGCCACGGAGATGATCATCAAGACGAGCCTCATCGGGGCACGCGTGGCGGAAGTGCCGATCACCTTGCACCCCGATGGGCGGAAGGCGCACGCGCCCCATCTCCGAACGTTTCGGGATGGCTGGCGGACGTTGCGCTTCTTCATGCTCTACAGCCCGCGGTGGCTCTTTCTCGTGCCCGGCGCGCTGCTCGTGCTCCTGGGCGCGGTGGGTTACGGGATCGCACTCCCGGGCCTGCAGTTCGGCCGGGTGCGGTTCGACGTCCACACCCTGCTCTTCGCCAGCTTGAGCATCATCGCCGGTTATCAGTCGATCGTGTTCGCGCTGCTGAGCAAGGTCTTCGCGATCAGCGAAGGTCTGCTGCCCGAAGATCCGCGCCTAACGAGTATCAGTCGCTTTGCGTCGCTCGAGCGCGGTTTGATTGCGGGCGCGGCGGTGATGATCGTCGGACTCATTCTGCTCGGCGGCTCCGTGGCCCAGTGGTGGGCTGTGAATTTCGGCCCACTGGACTACGGGCACACCATGCGCTGGGTGATTCCCGGCATGACGAGCACGACGCTGGGATTCCAGACCATCCTCTTCAGCTTTTTCCTCAGCGTACTCGGACTGCGCCGCCGATGAGTCTTGTCGGTGACGTCCACGATGGTCTCATTCTCGGCCGGCGGCTTGGCCGTTTGCGTGATC
Organism: Gemmatimonadaceae bacterium; assembly: GCA_035279645.1. Taxonomy (GTDB): domain Bacteria; phylum Gemmatimonadota; class Gemmatimonadetes; order Gemmatimonadales; family Gemmatimonadaceae; genus AG2. The sequence goes on along the minus strand of DATEHJ010000073.1, from coordinate 200 downwards.
TGATTGCGTCGATACTGCCGGCGCGCGCGCACGTACTCGATGTCGGGAGCGGGGACGGCTGTTTGGCCGCCGAGCTTCAGCGAGTGCGCAAAGACTGCTCTTTCGAGGGGATCGACGTTCTCGTGCGCGAAGATACCGCGATTCCGGTGCGGGAGTTCGACGGCCGATCGATTCCTCTTCCCGATCGTTCGGTGGACGCG
>DATEHJ010000072.1:0-2480 GCA_035279645.1 Gemmatimonadaceae bacterium | reverse complement strand
CGTCGAAGTACGAAGGGCGCACCGGGTGCCTAACGCGCGCCCTCGCCTCGGCCGCGGCGTACTGATCTTTGTTCTTCCGCACGGTTTCGATCGCCGAGAGGAAGTATGCGGTTGCCGGCTGCATCGCCGCGCCGCGCGTGCGCGCGAAGGCGAAGAGCAGCTTGCCGTCGTCGACGACGCGTTTGAGGTCCGCGCCGGAGAGCCCTTCGCTCGCGTCGGCGAGTTCGGGGATGTCGATGCGCCCGATTGACGGCGAGAGATCGATGCACCGGTCGGCGAGAATCGCCGCGCGCGCCGCCGCATTGGGAAGGCGCGTCTCGAGCCACAGCTCGATGCGCCCCGAACGGACGAGCGCCGGCGGCAGATTACCGACATCCATCGCCGTCATCATGAGACAAATCCGCCCCGCGCTCGCGCTCTCGAGCCCATCGAGCATCGTCAGCAGGTAGCGATACAACCCCGTCTCGTGTCCGCCCTCGAACACCACGTCGGTGTCATCGATGAAGATGATCGCGGGCGCGTTCTGCTTCGCCGCCTCGAAGATGTGGTGAATGTGCTGGTGAAAGCCCGGGGTCCCGACGACGATGGTGCCGTCGATGAGAAAGAACTTGCTCTTGAGCCGACGCGCGAGCGCGCGTCCGATCGTCGTCTTGCCGGTTCCCGGCGGACCCGCGAGCAGCACGCCCCGCTTCGGTTTCAGGTTCAACTCCTCTGACACTTCGGTGTTCTCGAGCGGCAGAATCACGTTCGCCTCGAGCGACTCGAGCACGTCGTCGAGTCCCTTGAGATCCTTGAGGTCGACCGCCTGCACCACGTCCAGATTCACGTTGCTCGCCATGTGATGCTCGCGCAGATACGCGATGAACACATCCGTGTCGAGCGTTTGCTCATCGCGGAGCGCGACGCACGTATCGCGCAGCTGGCATGCGTTGAGCTTTGGAGCAAAGCGGTGAATCTTCTTGACGTCGAGCGCGCGCGTCCGGTCGTCGCCCAGATGGGCAGTGCAGAGCGCGGCGTAGTCATCAATCGTGAACGCAGGGATCTGAATTCGTGGCACGCGGCCGCTCAGCCCATTGACGCCAAATCGCTCGCTGGAGACGACGAGCGGCTTGCCGGCGTCGCGCGCCATCTTCGCGAGCGCGACCATCGGCGCGCCAAGGAAATTCTGGCGCGGGTACGAGTGTGAGCAACAACTCACCATCGCGATGAAGTGAAAGTCGTCGACGATCACGGCCGCATGGTCGCGCAGCGCATCGGCGATCACTCCGTAGACTGTCTCGTCCAGCGCGAGGGGATGACGCTCCGCCGACGCCTCGATGAAATCCCGCGACGTGAGCAGTACGCCGCCGAGCCGCTCGTGCAGGGTGCGGAGGATGGTCGTCATGCCGGCACCGGGCCGGCCCGCGAGCTCGGCGACATATTCCCTGGCGACGGCGCGCTCGAGCGCCTCGACGGCGTGGCTTTGCGCGGGGAGCAATGGGCGAGGGAGCTGCATAGAGGTACCTCGACTGATTTACTAGGTTTGTATTGTATGCCTGATCTCACGATACGTTTCAAGCGTCATCCCGACGGCACGTCATCGCTCACCTGTGTGCGCGCGGACGGATCGACCACCTGGCAACGGCAAAAAGGCTCCCTAGGCCAGGTGTTTCCCCCGCACGACCTTACCCACTTCGCCGTCGAGACCACCCTCGGCTACGGGCGCGGCTTCTACGGCCTCATCGCCGACGGCTGGAACATCGAGGACTTCGCCAAGCCGTGGCCCAAGGGGCCGATCCCGGAAGAGGCGCAAGAGGTCGAGCTGATCGTGGGTTTCTTCGACACCGAACGCCGCAGTCTCACGCAGATGACCGAGACGGAGTTCAACGACCACGCGGTGAGGTATCTCGAGGCGCGCGGTTCGACCAAACCCGGCTCGTTATGCACCGCGCCGCGCCTCACCACCGACGAAATCGAGAGCGTCCGCCGCTGCCGCGCCGACCTGTTCACCCGCTGGGCGCAGCTCGGCCCCAGCGAGGTGCTCGAGCTGTCGTTCCAGCTGCGGACTGAGCGGAGCCGTTAAAACCCCGGCATCCGCTCGTCCGCCGTCGGGCCATAAATCGACGGAATCGGAACGTCGATCAACCGCAGATACACCGTGAGCTGCCCGCGGTGGTGCACGAGGTGGCTGATGTGCTGGCGCACGACCGCGGCGCGCGGCTGCGTGAAGACGACCCGATCGCCGAACTTGAGCGACCAGTCGACTTTGTAGTCGCTGTCCTTGGCGGCACTGATCGCGGCGCGCGCATCCTTGACGTTCTTGTCGAACATCTTCAGCAGATCTTCCGTCTTCTCGTTGCTGTACCCCGCCCCACCTTTGAGATTGAGCTCCGTTTCCGTCAGCGTCTGCGCGATCCAACCCGGCATCCACGACACGAGCTGGGCGAGATGGGCTAACGAGAACGACTTCTCGTGCGGTTTCCACTTTCCCTTGTCGGTCG
>DATEHJ010000071.1:0-2647 GCA_035279645.1 Gemmatimonadaceae bacterium | reverse complement strand
CGATTCGGGCGGCTCGTGATTCGCCGCCGCGACCGCCGCGACCATCGCTCGGAGTGCCTCCGTGCTGTACGTCGAGTCGACCGCACTCTGCGCCGCGACGACGCGAGCCAGCGCGAGGAGCAGCAGCTTCGGGATCAATCGGGCGAGGCGCACCGCACTCCTACGACGAGCCGGCGCTGAGGGATTCCAGGGCCTCGCTCGCGGCGCTCCACTCAGCCAGTGTCTGTTCGAGCTCACGCCGGCGCGTCTCCAGCTCTTCACCGAGTGCACCAGCCCGGGTAACGCCTTCCGGCGTCGTGTACAGCTCCGGATCTTCCAGCTCGCGCGTGAGGCCAGCGATGCGATCCTCGGTCGATTCAATCCGCGATTCGAGCTCGCTCACGCGCCGTTCCGCGGATCGCATCGCGTTGCGGGCGGCATGCCGGTCCTCCGGCGGCGCTTCGCGCCGTGAGGTCTTCTGTTTTTCCCGCACGCGGCGGAGAGCTTCATCCTCCGCCGCCTTGACCGTCGCCGCGTGCTGGCGTTCGCGCGATACACTCTCCCATTCGGCGAACGAACCATCGAAGTCGGTGATGTGGCAGGCGTGCAGCGTCCACACGCGGGTCGATAGCGCCCGCAAGAGCTCGCGGTCGTGGCTCACGATCAAGACCGAGCCTTCATATTCCTCGACCGCGTCCTCGAGCGCCTCGATCGATTCCACGTCGAGGTGGTTCGTCGGCTCGTCCAGGATGAGCAGGTTGGCGCGGCTCAGCATCAGCATCGCTAGCGCGACGCGCGCCCGTTCGCCTCCCGACAGCGTGTCCGCACGCCGCTGCACCTCGTCGCCCGAGAAGCCGAACCGTCCAAGATGGCCTTGCACCATCCGACGATCCCAGGTCGGACGCAGATCGTTGATCACGTCGTACAGCGACTTGTCGAGCGGCACCTGGGCCAGATCCTGCCGATAGTAGCCGACGGTGATGCCGCCGCCGACGCGCAGCTCGCCGGACGCGACGGGGTGCTCGCCGAGCAGCGCACGCAGGAAGGTTGATTTGCCCGACCCGTTCGGGCCGATGAGCGCCAGTGTATCCCCGCGCATGAGCGTGCCGCTGAAATCGCGCACGAGCTCGCGATCGTCGACGCCGATCGTCGCGTGCTCGGCAATCACGACACGGTCGCCACCGCGCTCGGCAACGTCGAACCGGACCGACATTGCTCCCTCGGCACCGACCGGCCCACTCAATCGCGGCATTCGCTCCAACCGCTTGCGTCGGCCCTTGGCCTGCTTGCTGTTTTGCCCCGCGATGTTGCGCGCGATGTAATCCTGTTCGTTCGCGATCTTGCGCCGCTGCTGCTCGAACTGCCGCTGCTGCGTGAGTCGGCGGAGCGCGCGTTGCTCGACGAATGCCTCGTAGCGCCCCGCGTACGGTGTCGCGCTCTCACCCTCGAAGTGCAGCACATGATCGACCACGTTCGCGAGGAAGGCGCGATCGTGGCTCACGATCAGAACCGTCGTCGTGAGCCCGGCGATGTACTCCTCCAGCCACTGCGTGGTCTCGAGATCGAGGTGATTGGTCGGTTCGTCGAGCAGGAGCACATCGGCCGGACTGACAAGCTGGCGCGCCAATCCGAGCCGACCGCGCTCGCCCCCGCTCAGTTGCGCGACCGGCGTGGTGCGCGCCGAACCGGGATCGAAGCCGAGACCGTGGAGCACCGCGTCGACACGCGGCGCAACGGTGTAGCCGCCCTCGCGCTCGAAGCGTTCGAGGTCATGGCCGTATTTGGTCATCGCCGCGTCGCTCGCGTCCCGCTCGAGCGCGTGCGCCTGGTCGACGAGCGACTTCTCGAGCGCGAGGAGCTCGGCGAACTGTCCCGCCGCCGCTTCCCAGACCGTTTCGGCGCCGCCGAATTCTCGGTGCTGCTCGAGCAGCGAGACGCGCAGTCCGGGGCGGCGCGCGATCTGGCCGCGTGTCGGCTCCATTTCGCCCGTCATGAGACGAAAGAGCGTCGTTTTGCCGGTGCCGTTGCGACCAACCACTCCCCAACGCTCGCCTGCCTCTACGGAGAAGGTGATGTCTTGGAACAACGTGGTCGCACCGAACTCCACGCTGATGCCCGCTGCGGCCAGCTCGCTCACTTGGCGGTCCAGGCTTTCCAGTCCTGCTCGGCGAGCCCGATCGTCAGCGCGTTCCCATGCCGCACGAGCGGCATTCGCAGCAATCGCGGGTCCTCGAGGAGCTTGTCGAACATTCGCTCATCGGTCAGCCTGGCGTGACGCAAGCCAAGCTCCGCGTAGCGCCGCGATTCGCGGTCGACCAGCCTGTCGAGGCCGAATTTTTGGACGAAGCGATTGAGCTCGCCATACGACGCGGCGCGTTCGTCCAGGTCGATGAAGTGCGCCCGGATCCGGCGCTCGGCAAAGAACCGCAATGCCTTTCGCGTGTCCGCGCTCTTCTTGATGCCAAAGATTTGAACTTCCATCGATCCAGGCGCGCGATTATTCGTATGCGTTCCATTCGTCGGACCAGGCCAGCCAGGCGCACGCCTCGCGCGCCGGCAACTCCTCCGCCGAACTCATCCGACCCCTCCGACCAGAGCGTCGAACGTGCCTCGCAACCGCAGAAGCGAGTATACCTACCGACCCGCATGGTGGGTACGGGGCGGCCAT
>DATEHJ010000070.1:0-22483 GCA_035279645.1 Gemmatimonadaceae bacterium | reverse complement strand
ACGGCCGGCACTTCCGCGCGGGTGGCGAGCCTAACGTGGACGCTCAGCGTCCAGGTTTTGTCTTCGATGAACGCGCCACGAATTGCGGCGAGTGGCTCGGCCAGCATCTTCGCTGCTTGGGCGATCGTCGGCGCGAACGATTCGGCGAGCTCGTTCACTCGTAAGGCGCCAGTCGGATCGATCAACCCGATGCCGTGATTTCCGATCGTCCAGGAGTGCGTCACGTCCACCAGGCGTCGGCCGTCGCGCGCCCCGCGACCGGTGACGAAGGCGAGATGCACATCGCGCGCGCGGGCGAGACGTTCGAGGGTGCGCCGGGTTGCCGCGGGAACGGCGGAGACATCGGGCGTCGGCGCGATCGGCGCGATCGTGCCGTCGATATCGAGCGCGACGAGAAAGGGTGAGCGTGAGACTCGCTCCGTGAGGTCGGCGCTCGGCGGCAGCGCGCGCTTCGGCGCGCCCACCGTCACGCCAGTTCGCGATTCGGCGCTCACACCGCGGCGTGCTGCTGCGACATGATCGCCGTCGCGCGAGCGAGGATCGAGTCGAGCCAATCGAAGATCGTGGAATTGTGCAGCTGGCGGCGCATGCGTCGCATCCGCCGGCGGCGCTCGTCGGGCGACATGTCCAGCGACATGCGGATCGCGCTCACGAAGCCATCCACGTTGAATGGATTGATCAGACACGCGCCCTCGATCTCCTCCGCTGAACCCGTGAAGCGACTGAGCATCAAGACGCCGCGCTCGTCGACCTGGCAGGCGATGAATTCCTTGGCGACGAGATTCATTCCGTCCTGTAGTGACGAAACGATGCAGAGATCGCCCGCTCGATAGACGGCGGCGAGCAGGTCCGCGTCGACGTTCTCGTTGATCAGAACGATCGGCGTCCAGTCTCGCGTGCCGTAGCGCTTGTTGATCATGATCGTGCCCTCGACCACCTCACGTTCGAGCGTGTTGTAGGCGGGCACGTTCGAGCGGGAGGGCGTCGCCACGAACAAGAAAGTGAAGCGCCCGCGCAGCTCGGGAGACTCGTCCCACAGCGTGTCGAGCGCGCGGAGACGCTCGGGAATGCCCTTCGTGTAGTCGATGCGATCCACGCATACGCCGAGTTGGCGGCCGTCGCGAGCGTAACGATCGCGGAGCGTCCGTACACGCTGGCTCGCTTCGTTACTCCGCGCCATCGCCTCATAGCGCTCGACGTCGATACTGATACCGAAGGCGCCGACGTGAATCACGCGGTCGCGAAACGCGATCATCTGCCTAACGGGATCAACGCGCGCCTCGGGAATGAATTGCTCTACGCAGTCCATGAAGTTCTCGGCGTAGCGGTCGATCTGAAATTCGATCAAATCGTTGCCGAGCACGCCGCGCAACAGCGCTTCGTGGGTACCCGTCGGGAGCAACCGCAGAATGTCCGGCGGCGGAAATGGAATGTGCCAAAACTGATGAATGAACAAGGACGGCCGCATCGCGCGGAGAAATTCCGACGCGAGCGCGAAGTGATAATCCTGAATCCACGCCATCGCGCGGCCGGTGCACCGCTCGGCTTCGTCAGCGACCGCGTGTGCAAAGCGAAGATTCACAGCGCGGTATCGCTCCCAGTACTCGGTGCGGAACTCGAAGTGCTGGATGAGCATGTGACACAGCGGCCAGAGCGCGCGATTCGCGAAGCCGTAGTAGTAGCCGTCGATGTCGGCGTCGTCCAACCAAACGCGGTGCAGCGTGTATTGCGGATCCTCGGGGGGAACCTGTACGCGTCCCGCTTCGTCCGCGACGTCGCGATCGGCGGACCCTGATCCCCACGCCACCCAGGTGCCGTGCGTGTGGCGCATCGTTGGGTCCAGCGCCGACACGAGCCCGCCAGGCGGCTGCTTGACCTCAATCCCGTGAGGGCCGCGCATGTGTTCATACGGCTCGCGATTCGAGACGAGGATGAACTTGCAGTCGTTCAGATAGTGGACGAAGTCGAGCATGGACTCTCATGCGGCCGCAACTGGTGTGCCCCCGGCGGCGTCGATACGTTTAGCCGTCACTGTGCAAACTAGTTCACCCGTCACGGCTGGTACCATCTGACGCGCGTTGCACCGGTGCCGCGCGCGATCGTGCATTCCGGTACTCGCGCGCCGACACGCATCGACTTCGGTGGCGGCTGGACCGACGTGCCGCCGTACTCCGACCGCGAAGGCGGATTCGTTTGCAACATCGCCATTGCGCGTTATGCAACGGTCTTGCTCGCGCCCGCCGCCAAGAGTGACGGCGCCTCACTCTCCGCCGATCGCCAACGCGATCGACCGCTCGTCGAAGCGGCGGTGCGGCGAGCTGCTGTGAGCGGCGTCGACGTCGCCCTATATAATGATTTCCCGGTCGGTGCCGGACTCGGCGGGTCGTCCGCGGCCGGCGTTGCGCTCGCCGATGCGCTGAGCCGCTTGTCCGGTGAGACGCTCGCCGCCGCGACCCTTGCCGAACGCAGTCGCGCCACGGAAGTAGAGGAGCTCGGAGTCGCCGGCGGGCGGCAGGATCATTACGCGTCGGCATTCGGCGGCGCGCTCGCGCTCCGCTTCTCCGACCGTGGCACCGACGTGCGTCGGATTCCGCTCGCTCGTGAGGCAGTGCGCGAGCTGGAGCGACGTTGCATTGTCGTATATACCGGCGAATCGCGCATCTCGGGTGACACGATCACTGCCGTCACGAGTGCGTACGAGCGTCGCGACGCGAAGGTGCTGTTCGCGCTGAGACGCATGCGCGAGTTGGCCGAAGAAATGGCCCGCGCTCTCGAGCAAGGCAACGTGGATGCCCTGGCGTCGCTCGTCGGCGAGCACTGGGCACATCAACGATCGCTGCATCCGGCGATCCCCACCAAGCGCATCGATGCGATCGTCGAGCATGCTCACGCGGCGGGCGCGCTCGGAGCGAAAGCGCTCGGTGCATCGGGCGGCGGATGCGTTCTCGTGATCGCGCGACGTGGTTTCGAGACGAATGTCGCCGATGCCGTGTCGGCGCTCGGACCATTGTTGCCGTTCACGATCGCCGAGGAGGGCGTGCGCACCACCAGCGGCGCGCACATTGAGGCGGCGTCATGAGCATAACGAGTGGCGATGCCGTCGCGCTCACGCGCGAGCTCGTACGCGTTGACTCGCGGAACCCGACGCTCGTCGCCGGGGCTCCCGGCGAGGGAAGGGTCGCGCGCGTTCTCGCCGACGTGCTTACCTCGTGGGGCTTTCACGTCGACGTGCGCGAGGCGGCGCCCGGCAGGCCGAATGTCATTGCTCGCATGGGTCGGAGGACACCGGGCGCTCGCGCGCTCATGTTCAACGGTCATATCGACGTCGTCGGCGTCGAAGGAATGATCCACGCACCCTGGGACGCCACGATTCGAGAAGGGCGTCTTTATGGGCGCGGCTCGTCCGACATGAAGGCGGGCGTCGCGGCGATGTGCGCCGCGGCCGCGCGCGCCGCGAGCGCGAGTGGCGGCGCCGTGGATGGCGAAATCATCGTTGCGGCTGTGGTGGACGAGGAGTACTCGAGCGTTGGAACTCGCGCCCTCGTCGCGGAGGGTGTGCGCGCCGATGCCGCAATCGTTACCGAGCCGACGAAACTGGCGATCATGCCGGCGCACAAGGGCTTCGTGTGGATCGACGTTGTCGTGCAGGGCCGCGCCGCGCACGGCAGCAAGTGGGACGTCGGCGTCGACGCGATTCGACATGCTGGCCTGCTCCTCGCCGCGCTCGACGCCCTCGACATCGAGCTGCTGCCATCTCGCGTGCACAATCTGCTCGGCCGTCCTTCGTTGCACGCGTCCACCATCGATGGCGGCATTGGTCTCTCGACGTATCCGGACCGGTGTCACTTCACCATCGAGCGACGCACGATTCCCGGCGAAACGAATGTCGCGGTGATGTCGGAAATCGAGGAGGCCTTTGCACGCGTACGCGCGAAACGCCCCGAGATTGACGCAAGCGTGTCGATGATCTTCGAGCAGCCGCCAAGCGACGTCGCCGTCGATGCCCCAATCGTTCGCGCACTCGACGTCGCGCTTCGCGTGTGCGACGAAGACGTGAACGTCACTGGTATGAGTGCTTGGACGGATGCGGCAATCCTCAATGAGGCCGGCATTCCAGCCATCTGCTTCGGTCCTGGTGACATCGCTCTCGCCCACGCGGCAGAGGAGTTTGTTCGCGTCGATGAGATCGAGCGCGCGACACTGGTGCTCGCGGCACTGGCAATGGAGTGGACTCGTAAGGGAGCGTGAGCGTGGCCTTTCTCTCACACCGGGACTACGACGCACTCGAGCGCGCTATCCGCGTTGGGCAGCGTATCGTCGTGTGGCGCGCAGGAATCGAGTACGTCGTGGTGCCGACTCAGCTGCGATTGCAGTCCGGCCGCGAGGTCATCGATGCGCGCAGACCAACCGGCGATTCATTGACGGTCTTTCTCGATGAGATCGACGCGCTCGAGGTGGTCACGTGAGTGATGCACGTCACACCGAATTACCGCTGCTCGCGATTTATGCCGACGAATCTTGCCTCGGCAACGGACGCGAGGGAAGCAACCCGGGAGGGGCTGCCGGTGTAATCGAATACTGGAACATCGATACCGAGCGTCTATCGCGATTCGATTACTGGGCTTCGGAGCCGGCGACGACCAACAACCGCATGGCGCTTCGGAGCGTCATCGAAGCGTTCCGCGCGATATCTCGCAAGGGAACGAGGTTTCGGGTGGTGTTCACGACCGACTCGCAATACCTCGTAAAGGGGATGACTGAATGGGTGCACGGGTGGAGTGCGCGAGGGTGGAGGCGAAAGGGCGGCTCGATCGAGAATCTCGATCTGTGGCAGGCCGCGGTCGTGGAGGCGTCGAGGCACGTCATTCAGTGGCGGTGGGTGCGGGGCCATGTGGGACACCCGCAAAACGAGTTCGCGAACTTTCTCGCAATGCGCGCGGCGCGCGAACAGACCGCGTCCCCCGGTGTCGTCGCGTCCGGCTTCGACGAGTGGCTGGCGGCGGAGCGCGCGAATGGACGAATGTCCACGGAGCCCGATCCCTTTCCTTTGGAGAGCCCATTCCGGCCGGCCCGCGCCTTGCCAATCGTGACCAAAGCGTATCTCACGTCGTGATAAGGGCAAACGTGAGTGAGAGTGGATATGAAGCCCCTTATCGTGGGTCTGCTGCTTGGACTGGCCGTCGGCTACTGGCAGGGTTTTGGAGACGGCAAGAAGGGCAGGGACAACGTCGCCGTCCGAGTGCTGAACGCATTCGGCGCCAGCAAGATCAAAGCGGCGGAAGAGGCGCGCGCCAAGAGCACCGAAGAGGCGTCTCGCCCCTGATTTCCGTCAGCTAGACCCGAGCACCGCGACCGATGGATGCACTCGACCGCACCTTTCGTCATCTTTTCAACACGATCCAAGCGCGCTATCCGACCTATCTCGCGCAGCCGTTCGAGGTCTCGGAGCTATATCAGAACATTCTTCCTTATCGACACCATCGCCGCGAGCTCGGCCTGGAGACGAATCAGGAGTACGAGCTCGTGCTGCTTCAGCTTCTGTCCGGCGCGCGAGACTATCTCGTCGTCAACGACGAGATGCGAGAGCGACTCGCGCGTGAGATGTCATCGCCGAATCCGGATCCGCGAGTATTTCGCGAGTTCTCAACTTCGCGCGTCGCGCTGTCTCCGGCGGCCATCCGCCGCTTCGAGAGCGGAAACGTCGCCGCCGAGCCGCTGCTCGTCGGCGCGGCCACGTCGTCGACAGCAAACGAGCCGGCGCAACGAGCGACCTCGCACCGCCAGCCAGCCGCCGCCAGCTCGACTGCTCCGCGGAATGCAGCGTCGACCGCGACCGCTCCGGCCTCGATGAGCGCGCAACCGCCGGCGCCGCGTCGTGCGGCGTCTGCCACGAGCAGCGCAACCACGGGACCGCGCGCGGCCGCTTCACCGGGGGGCGCCAGCGCGCGTGGGTCGCAGACGGTGGTGCCGGAATCCGGCGAGCAATGTCGATACTGTAACGGTGCGCTGCCGGCCGGAAGGCGCATCACTTTCTGTCCGCACTGCGGCCAGAATCTCACCGTGGTCAATTGTCTCGCCTGTGGCACGGAGCTCGACCTCGGATGGAAATTCTGCACGACCTGCGGCCGTCCGGTTTCGCCAACCTGAGCTCGACCGGGCCGGTGCCCGTTAGGCGGCCACTTTCCGCGAAGGCATGAGAACGAGACGAAGCGCGACATGGCATCCGAGGATCGCGGTGGCGGTTCTTGGCTCCTTTCTCGCCTGCGCGACCCCCGTCGCACAATCGGGGAGCGCCATGCCGGCTGGTCCCGCCACCCTTGCACCCGACGCCGATTGGCCGACGAGCACGCGAGAGCATGTCGATCTCTGGCTGCACGGCTACGCGATGCTCACAGGAGATACGGCACGGATCCCGTTCTTTCGTCGCGGTTACCGCCAGCACATCCGCGCGATCCGCACGAAGCGCAACGTCTACACGCAACTCGATGCCAACGCCCAGCAGCTATCGGCGCGCTTCGTGGCCAACGCCGCGCTGGTGAACGGGCAATTCCTGCCCTTCTATTTCAGCTCGCTCCAACAGATGCAGCGGGTCGTCGATCTGTTTGTGCAGACTGGTGGGGACCCCGCATCCACGAATGACCAAACGACCCGGCAATTGTTCGCGATCCTCAGCGGAACCTTCCCGAGCGCCGCCGATCGAGACTGGCTGCGGCTCTTCGTCCAGTGTTTGAATGACGAGAACACGCGATTCTATCAAGCCTATTGGTCGGAGGAGCAGACGAGCCGCTCGGCGGTGCGGCGTGCGGTCGATTCCCTCTGGCAGCGTGCGTACCGGCCAAAGCTTCAGCGTTTTCTCAACAACACGCAGCAAACGAATGGAGAGTTCATCCTTTCGCTGCCCCTCGACGGCGAAGGGCGTACCATCGGATATTCCAAGCTGCAGAACTCCGTTGCCGTCGGATTCCCGGACACACCCGACGCCGCCGCCGAGGCCGTGTACGTCTTCGCCCACGAAACCGTCAACGCGATCACGGCCACGGCGATCAGTGACAACGTGACCCCCGCCGAGCAGCGCAGCGGTGCGTCCGCGCGCTATGCGGCAAACGCGAACGTGCGCGCTGGTGCAATCCTTCTCGAGCGCGCCATTCCGGAGCTCGCATCCGGTTATAAGCGTTTCTACTTGCACTCCGCCGGTGTCAGCGCGCCGGACGGTGATCCGTCCGCCCTGTTCAACGCGACTTTCCCGATTCCCGACGCCATTCGCGACGCTGTTACGCGTCAGCTCGAGGTCGTGCTCGGCGGAATCTGAACGAAACGCCACACCGTATATTTCGCCGTATGCCTGGCGATTCAAATCTTCCTGTGCGCGGACCATCTCCAGGGCTGGACCGGGGCGCGCTCGAGCGTGTGCTCGCCCGCGCCGCCGAGCTGCAGGCTGGAACAGGTGAGCCCGAAGAAGTTCTCAGCGAGGATCAGATTCTCGAATTGGGAAAGGAGGTAGGCCTCTCCGCGCAGCACCTTCGTCAGGCGCTCGCGGAAGAGCGAACGCGCGTCGCGTTGCCGGCAAACGAAGGCGGGTTGAGCGCGAAGCTGCTTGGTGGGGCGCGCGTTGGCGCGAGTCGCACCGTCCCCGGAAAACCTCGCGATGTCCTCGAGGCAATCGATATCTGGATGCAGCGGCAGGAGCTACTGCAGGTGAAGCGTCAATTCGCTGATCGCATCGTCTGGGAGGCGCGGCGCGACTTGGTCGGCACCGTTCGGCGAGCGCTCAACGTCGGTGGCCGTGGTTACGCGCTGGCGCGAGCGTTTGAAGTTGCGGCAACGGCAGTGGCTGTCGACGCGTCGAGAACATTGGTACGCATCGACGCGGACCTCGCACCGTTCCGCACCAGTCTCGCTCGACAGAGCTCGGGTGCGACGGTGCTGGGTGCGGCAGCGGGAGGCGCACTAGTCGCGCTCCACTTCGCGATTGCGGTCGCCGCCGCGCCGGCAGTGCTCGTCGGTGCGGGAGCGTTCTATCTCGCGCGCGGCATCAATGCGCGCACCGTCAACGCCGCGCAGCTCGCGTTGGAACAGCTCCTCGATGGACTGGAGCGCGGCGACGTGACGAAGCCGCAGCCGTCGATCCTGAGCGTCCTCGCCGCCGCAGCCTCGTCGATCCCGCGCAAGTACTGAGTGGCAGCCTAACGATCTGCCACATCTCGTGCCCCTCTCGCCGTCGCCGCCCCCGCCCCCGCCTGCTGGGTTCCACGGCACTTTCCGCAGCGACGACGCCGCGCGCGCGGTCTACTCCGAGGCCGCAGGCATTGGTCGCGTCATCCCCCGCGCGGTGGCGGTTCCGGAGAACGAAGCAGATGTCGCCGCGCTCGTCCGGTGGGCACGGGAGAACCGGTCGCCGCTCATTCCGCGCGGTTCTGGTAGCAGCATGGCTGGTGGCGCGATCGGCGACGGCGTCATACTCGATCTCAGTCGGCTGCGCCGCGTATCGTCGGTGAACGCCACCGATCGAACGGTCGTCGTCGAGGCTGGCGTGCTGCGCGCCGAAGTGAATCGAGAAGCGAAGGCGCGGGGACTTCGTTTCCCTGTGGATCCATCGAGCGGGAGCTTTTGCACGATCGGCGGAATGGTTTCAACCAATGCTGCCGGCTCACACTCGCTTGCATTCGGTTCGACACGCCGCTGGGTTCGATCGCTCCGTTGCGTCTTCGACGATGGTACAATTGCGGAAGTGCGGCGTGGCGCGCCGGCGCCCGCTGATGTCGCGGCGATCGCGCGCTTCCTCGCCGAAGGCCATCCGACCATCGTCGCCGCGGAAGAAGTCAAACGCGCGCGACACCCGGGCGTACGCAAGGAATCTTCGGGCTACGCCACCGCCGAGTATGCCCGCAGCTACGACCTCGTCGATCTCCTGGTTGGGAGCGAGGGAACGCTCGCCATTGTTGTCGCTGTGGAATTGTCGCTCGCGACGATCGCCGCGGCGACTAGCAGCGTGCTCGGCGCGTTTCCGTCCCTCGAGAGCGCTGTCGACGCGGCGATCCGTGCACGCGAGAGTGGCGCCGTCGCGTGCGAGCTCCTCGATCGGACTTTTCTCGACGTTGCGCGGTCGGGTGGAACTCACGACGTGCCCAACGAGGCCGAGGCGGCGCTACTGGCCGAAGTCGAGGCCGACACGACGGACGGCGCTGCGGAAGCGGCGCATGCAATCGCGACGGTCTTTGAGCGCGCGGGCGCGACGACGGTGCGCGTGGCGCTCGACGAGCCGACAGAGACCGAACTGTGGGAGCTTCGCCACGCGGCGAGTCCAATTCTCTCTCGTCTCGATCCGTCCCTTCGCTCGATGCAATTCATCGAGGACGGCGCCGTTCCACCTGCTCGGCTAGCCGAGTACGTCCGCGGCGTACGTGAAATTCTCGCGCGCAACGGGATTCGCGGAGTGATCTTCGGCCACGCGGGAGACGCGCACGTTCACGTGAATCCGCTCATCGACGTCTCCGTCTCCGATTGGCGCAGCCGAATGACGCGCATTCTCGACGAAGTCACTGGCCTCGTCGCGCAACTTGGTGGAACGCTCACCGGCGAACATGGTGACGGCCGCTTGCGAACGCCGCTACTCGATCGCGTGTGGTTCGAGGACGCGCGAGCACGCTTCGCCCTCGTGAAACGCTGCTTCGATCCCCACGGGATTCTCAATCCCGGAGTCAAAGTGCCGACGCCGGGTGAGCGTGCATTGGAGCAGATCAAATACGATCCATCGCTTTCGCCACTCCCGGCGGAGGCGAGCGCCGCACTCGCGCGCGTCGAGCGCGAGCGCGCCTATGCTCGATCCAGACTCGATCTGTTGGCCGAGGTTACGGTCGTAACGCAAGCGGGTTGAAAAGTCGTTCGGGCTCGCCTTGCTTTGTCAGTCGCAGTGTTCTCCCGCCTCTCGCCTCCTTTCTCGATGCCGCACTTCTATTACGAGCCTGCCGTCACGCTTCTCGCTCGACCGGTCTTCACGATGCCCGAGCATCTCTCGGTGAATCTGATCGGTGAGAGCACGGACGGTGAGCGACTCGCGGAGTTCGCTGGTCGAGTGTGCTACATGAGTCAGCACAATCCAGCGAAGCGATCCACGAGAGACTATCTCGACAACATCAAGAAGCAGGGACACGGCTCCGTGCTCGAGCACGCGAACTACACGCTGCTGCTCGAGGGCGTGAGTCGATCGCTCACGCACGAGCTGGTGCGGCATCGGGCTGGTTTTGCTTACTCGCAGCTTTCGCAGCGATATGTCGACGAGTCGGAAGCGAATTTCGTCGTTCCGCCGGCGGTGATCGGCGACGAGAGTCTCGAGTCCGCGTGGCGCGAGCAGGTGGAGCAGGCGCAGCGCGCGTACGTGTCACTCGTCGAGAAGCTCATGGAGCGCTACGGCTGGGTGCCCGATCGCGTGCACCGCCGGAAGATGGCGCGTGAGGCAGCGCGCGCTGTACTGCCCAACGCGACAGAGACGAAAATCGTCGTCACCGCAAACGCGCGTGCGTGGCGGACGATGCTCGAGCTGCGAGCGAGCGAGGGCGCCGAGCTCGAGATCCGCCGCGCGGCGATCGCCATGCTGCGTCTCCTACAGTGCGAGGCGCCTGGCTTCTTCTCGGATTTCGAGATCTACCAGGCGGATGATCGTCGCGAGGCAGCGAGAGTGATCTATCACAAGGTCTGAGGCGTGGCGCGTCGCGCGCGAAGCGTGAAGAAAGGAAAAAAATCGGCCCGCGACTCGTCGTGGGCCTTCAGTTTTCTCGCGTCACGCTCCACTCGCCACGCTTCAAGCAAAAAAATTCATTGCGCGAAATTTTCTCAGTTTGTATTTTGCGCCCGACTCGTACATGGCACCGCTCTTGCGCGACTCATCGTGCACAGCGTCACCAGCGACGAGCGCACGAGATGCACGCAATGCTCGGCACACGAGAAGCGGCGACTTTGCGCCGCGGACGATCAATCGAGATCGGATGACGCGCATCGGTTTCGCGTACAATCAAAAGCCTGAGGAGTCCGCGGCGCTCGCGAGTGAGGAGAGCGAAACGCCGCGATCGGAAGAAGACCCTCCCAGTACGGGCCGGGACGACGCGTCCCGGATCCCTCAAGCGCCGGCGGAGGCAACCGCCAGCGTCGCGTCCTCTTCCGATGATCTCTACGCCGAATGGGATTCCGCGCGCACGATCGACGCGATCGCCAGCGCGCTCGCGGCATACGGTGAAGTGATTCGTCTCGAGGCGACGCCGGAATTTCCCGAGCGCCTCCGAATAGAAAAGCCTGACCTCGTCTTCAACATCGTCGAAGGACTCCACGGTGTGAATCGCGAATCGCACGTTCCGGCAATCTGCGAATTCCTCGGCGTGCCGTACTCGGGGAGCGATCCGCTCACGCTCTCGATCTGCCTCGACAAGGCTCGCGCGAAGGAAGTGCTCAGCTATCATCGCGTGCCGACTGCGCCCTTCCTGCTCGTCGAGTCCGCGGAGGATCTCGATCGCCTGCTCGCTGGTGCGTTGCCGATTTCGCCGCCGTCGGAGATCATGCCCCTCTTCGTGAAGCCGGTGCACGAGGGCTCATCGAAGGGAATCACCGAGCGCAACTTCGTTCGCCATGCGGACGAGCTCGAGGCGCAGGTACGATTTCTTCTCGAGGCATATCGGCAGCCGGTTCTCGTCGAGGAGTTTTTGCCCGGGATGGAATTCACATGTGGCGTGCTCGGTAACGGAGCGGATGCGCGCGTGCTGCCGATCGTCGGAATGAATTTCGGCGCGTTGCCGACTGGATCGGTCCCGATCTATGGCTTCGAGGCGAAGTGGATCTGGGATCGACCCGATCAGCCGCTCGACATTTTTGCCTGTCCCGCGCCGATCAACGACACCCTGCGGTCCGCTATCGAGCGCGTCGTCCTTCGTGCCTATCGAGTGCTGGGGTGCCGCGATTGGTCGCGCGTCGACGTGCGTCTCGACGCCGATGGCGTGCCCAACATCGTCGAGGTCAATCCGCTTCCCGGAATTCTTCCCGATCCCGCTGACAACTCCTGCCTCCCCAAAGCAGCACGTGCGGCAGGACTCTCGTACGACGATCTCATTCAGAGCTGCCTCTTGCACGCCGCCGAGCGCTGCGGCGTCACACTGCGACGGCGCGGCAGCCGTGCTCGAAACGTCGCGGCACAAAATCGAACCCAGGCGGTCGCTTGAAAATCGCGCTTCTCTTCGACGGCGCGTCCGCGCTCGCCAAATCCCCCGATCTCCTCATTCTCGAGACGGTGGAGGCGATTGAACGCTCGCTCATCTCCGAAGGCAACGTCGTCGTGAGAATCCCCGTCTTCGGGGACGGGCGTTGGATCGAGCGTGTGCGTCGCGGCAAGTTCGATCTCGCGTTCAACATGTGCGAGGGCATCGACGGCGTCGCGCACCTCGAGCCGCCCGTCGTTGGCGTGCTCGAGCTGTTCGGAATTCCGTACACCGGTAGCTCCAGCTACACCACGTCTCTCTGTCTCCGAAAGCACGTCGTGAACGCCGTGCTCGAGCGAGCAGGCTTGCCGATTCCTCGCTGGACGACGGTGAAGCGCGGCGGCGCGCTGACCTCGGTCGGATTCCCGACGATCTGCAAGCCAGCCGCCGAAGACGCTTCCGTCGGTGTCGAGCAGCGATCGGTGGTTCGCACGATGCGCGCTCTCACCGCGCGTGTGGACGCGATGCTCGAACTCTGGGACGAGGTACTGGTTCAGCGGTTCATCGATGGTCGCGAGATCAACGTCGGCATTATCGGCGACACTGTCCTTCCGATTTCCGAGATCGATTTCGGCGCGATGCCGCGAGGCATGTGGCGAATCGTGACGTACCAGTCCAAGTGGCTCGTCGGCAGCAATGAAGATCTCGGCGCGGCGCCATGTTGCCCGGCAGATCTGCCGCCGAAGCTCGCGGCCGAGATTCGTCGCGTCGCACTGAGCGCGTGGAAGCTCGTCGGCGGAGAGGGATACGGTCGCGTCGATATGCGCGTCGATTCCTCCGGCAAACCGTGGATCCTCGAGGTCAACGCCAATCCCGATATTGCCCCTGATGCGGGCCTCGCGCGCATGGCGGCCGTCGCCGGAATCGAATACCCGGCGCTGATACGCACCGTGTGCGAGCTCGGTCTCGAACGCACTCGAGAAGAAATCTCGGTCGAAGAGGGATGGGCCCTCGCTCAGCGATTGTCCGGCGTTGTCGGCGCGAGCGAACCGAGCGCACCGACGTTCGATCTCTTCGAAGCGCGCGAAGAGACAGGGCGCGCGGTCGGCGATCACTGAATACGGTGACCGCGGTGCGGCTCGGCGCGTTGCAGCGAACACACCGTGGACGATTGCGGGAGATTCTCGACGCGACAGCCGTCTTTCGCCAGGACGAGGTGGACATCGCGCTCGAGTTGTTCGACGACGACGGCGACTACGAATTTCTCGGCGGCTTCGACGACGACGATCTCGTTGCATACGCCTGTTTCGGTGCGACGCCCGGAACCGATCGCACGTTCGATCTCTACTGGATTGCCGTTCATCCCGTCGCACAGCGACATGGCGGCGGCTCGCGACTCCTCTCGGAAGTGGAGCAGCGATTGGTCGATCGTGGCGCTCGGCTACTTGTCGTGGAAACGTCGTCGCGGCCGGAATACGACGCGACGCGACGTTTCTATCTCGCGCGCGGATATCAGGAGGTCGCGCGCATGCGCGATTTTTACGCAATCGGTGACGATCGCGTGATCTACACGAAGTCCCTTTCCCCTCTTGCCCTAGCCCCTAGCCCCTCTGTCCATGAGTGACTGGCAGAAGATCCTGCATGAGAGCGTCGACACGTTGGACAAGCTTGCCGACCGGTTCGGTAGCGACGCCATCGATGTCGATGCCCTCAAGCAGGCGTTCGACAACTTCCAGATGCGCATCACCCCAGCGGCGCTGGCGCAGATCCAGGAAGTGGGCGATCCGATGTGGAACCAGTACGTGCCGACGGTGCAGGAGCTGGATATCGTCGACGGCGTCATCGACTCGCTCGACGAAGATGGCGATTCACCAGTACCGAACATCACGCACCGCTATCCCGATCGCGCGCTCTTCCTCGTGAGTCCGGTGTGCGCGAGCTATTGCCGCTTCTGTACGCGGCGGCGGAAAGTGGGAGATCCGGAGAAAATTCCGCTGAATCAGTACGATTCCGCGTTTGCGTATCTAACCGCTCATACGGAAGTGCGCGACGTCATCTTGTCGGGCGGCGATCCTATGATGCTTTCCGATCGCCGCCTCGAGTACATCTTCCAGCGCCTCCGCGCGATTCCTCACATCGAGATCGTCCGCATCGGCAGCCGCATTACCTCGCATTTGCCGGAGCGAATAACGCCGGAGTTCTGCGAGATGGTTCGAAAGTACCATCCCGTATACATGAACACCCACTTCAACCATCCGAGCGAGCTCACGCCCGCGAGCGTTGCGGCGCTTGGCCGGCTCGCCGATGCCGGCGTTCCGCTGGGTTGTCAGACCGTTCTGCTCAGGGGAGTGAACGACGATCCGCAGATCATGAAAGATCTGATGCAGAAGCTGCTGAAGGCGCGGGTTCGACCGTACTACATCTATATGGCCGACCAGGTCGCCGGAGGCGAGCATTTCCGTACGCAGGTCGAGAAGGGCCTCGAGATCGTGAAAGCGCTTCGCGGATGGACGTCCGGTCTCGCCGTCCCCCACTTTGTAATTGATGCCCCAGGAGGCGGTGGCAAGGTGCCGCTGCTGCCGGAATACGTCGAGGAGATCAACGACGACGAAGTGATCTTCCGGAATTATGAGGGCAAGCGCTTCGTCTATAAGCAGCCGCGGCAGGGCATAATGGTCGGCGGTTGCGGCGAGACGCTCGCGCCGGCGGCGCAGAATGATGTGGTCCCGATTCAGATCGCCAAGAAAGCTGCGCCGCGTCCGCGTCGGCGACGCAAGACCGGATCATAGTCCCCGACAAGAACCAAGCAGAGAGGCCGGGCAGCATTCCGCTGCCCGGCCTCTCTCTTTTACGCTGCCTAACGACGACCCGTCATTTTCGGATGACGATGATCGCGCCCGAGCCGTGCCCGGTTCCAAACCTCTGCGTTGCGTCTGGGCCATTGAGATATTGAATCTCCTTGACGTCCGTAATCGGAATCTGCGACAGCGAGCTCGGGCCACCCATACGCGTGTTGTCCACGTAGACTACCACGTCCTGCGGGCCCTGCGTCATCGACGACGACATGCCGCCGTGCGTTTGCAGGAAGTTGGGGCGCAGGCGCTGAACAGCTTGCAGTGCGTTCTGCACGTCGACCTTGGCCAATTCGTCGGTAGTGATGACGTCGCGCGAGCTGTGCGAACGCGCCGGCGACGACGCTTGCTGTGTGGCTCCCGCCCCTGCGGCTGGCGAGGACGCGCAGCCGGGAACGAAGGCAAAGAGAGCAGCGGCGACGATCAACTTCGAGTGAGTCTGCATGGCAACCTCGAGATCCGGCAGTGATGAAAGAAAAGTGAATTCTCGAACAGTTGGTCGTTCGCGCTCAACGCGTGACTACTTGAATTGCGCCCGCGCTGTGACCGGTTCCCCACTTCGTCGTGGCCTCTGATGAGCTGTAATAGCGAATTTCTCGGATGTCGGAGGACGTGATCTGACGAAGCTGCTCGCTGCCACCGAGCCGGCTTTCGTTGAGATAGACCACGAGATCCACCGCCTCGAGGTGATTCGTTCCGTCCGCCGATGGTGCGCCGCGCACGGCACCACGTGTTCGCAGAAAGTTGGGTCGCAGGTGCTGGATCAGATCGTAGGCGTTGGACGCCGTTACCTGCGAGATCTCTTCGGTCGTGATGACGTTCTGGTTCTGCTTGGCCGGCGATACGCCAGCGGAAGCGCAGCCGACCGTTAACGCAATCGCTGCCAGAGCCACGAATCGACGTGCCGTCACGGCTGCTCCGGTGGGGTCCAAAGTTGAATGAATTATACTGGACCCCGTGCATGCGGCGGGCAAGTCCGCGGGACGAATCGGCGCGCCGTCGTGACTCGGCGCGCCGGCCTGTCCGTTAGTGAACCGCGGCCTCTTCTTCTTTCTCCTTCGAGGCTTCGTCGATCACTCGTTGAGCAACTTCGTGCGGCACTTCCTCGTAGCCCTTGAACCGCTTCGTGAAAGTCGCTCGCCCCTGCGTCATCGACTGGAGCGTGCCGGCATAGCTGTGTAGCTCGGCCTCTGGCACGATGGCCCGCACGCGCGTCCCGCCGATCGCAGTGTCCGAATCGACTCCCTCGGTACCGAGAATCTGGCCGCGTCGCGATGATAAATCGCCGAGCACGTCACCCATGTAATCGTCAGGCGTCACAACGTCGATTTCTGAGAGCGGCTCGAGCAGGACTGGTTTGCACTTCGGTGCCACCGTCTTGAAAGCCTGAATTCCGGCCATCTTGAATGATTGCTCATTCGAATCGACGGTGTGGAAGGAGCCATCGAACACTTCGACCTTGAAGTCCACAACGGGATATCCGGCGAGCACACCACGCACCGAGGCTTCCTGAATTCCCCTGTCCACGGCGGGAATGTACTGACGAGGGATGGCGCCGCCGACGATCTTATCGATGAACTCGTAGCCGCCGCCGCGCTGCGCGGGCGCGATGCGCACCCAGCAGTCGCCGAATTGCCCTCGACCGCCAGTCTGCTTCTTATGCTTGCCCTGGCCCTCGGCGCGCCCCTTCAGCGTCTCTCGATAGGCAATCTTCGGTCGAGTCAATTGTGCTTGGACGCCATACTTCCGGCGCAGCTTCGCCAATGAGATCTCGAGATGTCGCTCGCCGACTCCGGAAATGATCGTCTCGTGTGTCTCCGCGTTGTAGTGCGTTTGGAAGGTGGGATCTTCCTCGTGAAGCTTGTGAAGCCCGGCCTGCAGTTTCTCTTCGTCGGCGCGCGCCGTCGCGTGGACCGCCATCTCGATGATCGGCTCGGGGAAATTGATCTGCGGCAAACGCACGGGATGTTCGCGCATCGAGAGCGTGTCGTTGGTGTGCGTGCTCTTGAGCTTCGCGACGCAGCCGATGTCCCCGGCGAAGAGCCGATTCACCTCGAAACGTTCTTTCCCCTGCGCAACTGAGAGATGATTCAACTTCTCCGGCGTATCGCGTGTCGCGTTGAACACTTCCGCACCGTTTACGATGCATCCGGAGAAAATCCTGAAGAAGGTCACATCGCCGACGTGCGGCTCCGACATCGTCTTGAACACCTGCGCGCTGAACGGCTTGCTCTCGTCGGCGTGAATCTCGACGGTCGTGTTCCCCTCGGCGCCCTTGAAGCCGTGGACCTCTTCCATCTCGAACGCGTTCGGCAGTAGCTCGACGACCGTGTTCAACACTGCTTGCACACCGTAATTCAGCTCGCTGGAAACGCAGAACAGCGGGAAGAGCTCCATGCGCTTCATGGCTTCCTTCATTCCCGCGATCGCCTCTTCACGGCCGATCTCGCCGCCCTCGAGGTATCGCTCGAGGAGCGTGTCGTCCGTGGAGGAGATCGATTCGATCAGCTCCTGGTAGTAGCGATCGAAATGCGTGCGATAGTCGGCGGGAATGTCGACCTCTTGGAGCTCGCCGCTCTTCGAACCTTGCTTGAAGAGCAGCGCTTTCTTCGTGAAGAGATTGATCACGCCATGAAAGTCGGGGCCGTCGCCGAGTGGCACTTCGACGGGAATCACTTTGGCAGTGAGGCGCGTCTTGATCTGCTGATAGATGCGATCGAAGTCCGCGTGCTCCTTGTCCATCATGGACACGACGAAGAGCACCGGGTCACGTCGATGAACGGCCTCGAGGAACATGCGCTCGGTGCCGACTTCGACGCCGCTATTGGCGCTGACGACGCACAGCACGCCGTCCGCGGCGGCGATGCCGGCGATCGCGTCGCCCTGAAAATCGAGAAACCCTGGTGTGTCGATGATGTTGATCTTCGTACCGAGCCATTCGGCGTGAGCAACGCCGAGATTGATGGAGTAGCCGCGCTCGATTTCTTCGGGTGCGGTGTCGGTGAGAGATGTCCCGTCCTTCACCGCTCCATGACGCTTGCTTGCACCTGATACGAAGGCGAGCGCATCGACCAAACTGGTCTTGCCGCTCGCCCCATGTCCCACCACCGCGATGTTCCGGATCTCTGAGCCTTTGAACTCCTTCATGAGTCGCGCTCCTTCAGCCTAGCTGAGTGAACCGATCTTAGGCGCGGCCCCGAGCCACGCCCGCAGAGTTTCGTCTCCGGCGTCGTCCTCCCGCACGGTGTCTTCGATTGCGATCGCGCGACGCGATAGGCGCGCATCGCTGATGCACGTGAAGACCAAAGCGCGCGTCGTCTCGACGGCGCTCCATAAGCGACCCGATTCGTCGGCAAAAACGCGCCCGTCGGCTCGCGCCTGCTCAATTGGTCGGCGAGTGAACTGCGGCGACATGCTCCCCTCGTCTCTCTCCTCGATAGCCTCGCGTTTGGATCGAGATGAGTCAAGAGGGAATCGTGAGCTGCTGTGCCGCCTTCAGCGGCCCGAGCCGCGCAGAAAAAAAACGGGAGCCTGTTGGGCTCCCGTCTACCTCCCTTCAAGTCACGCGACGCTAGGCGATCAGTCGCCCTCGGCTTCGAAAGTCAAACCTTCGGCCTCTCGCATGCGGTCCAGGAGTGTCTCGAGCGGAGCGAACACGGGAGCGGTGAGGCCGATAATCGGTCCGATCGAGACCGTGATTGCGCGTCGTGCTCCCTCGGGCCAATCGGGCATAGAGAGTCCAGCAACCAAACGACGAATCAACTGGCCGCACTCCGCGAGCAACCGACCAGCGGTCGAGTGCAGGATCTCGAGCGGAATCTCGAGGTCTCTCGTCATCAACTGGCCGGTGGTGACGTCGCGCCACGCGGCGTCGCCGATCGCGCCTCGCTCCGGCCACACACCGAGATGTCGAATGCTTTCGTTATTAGATGTGCTCGACCGATGGCACTCCACCGCAGCCGCGAGCGCGAGCGCGAGCGACTCTGGACTCGGCGCTCCATAGAGGGTCACGATGTCGCGCGAAGGCCGTTCCGCTGATGAGAGCGGAGCCGGCACCGAATTAACGTGCGCGAGCACCGGTGAGTGATCAGGGTTTTCTTCGAGCATGACGAGAACGTCCATGCCCTCCTCCTGAAAATGATACGACTCGATCATCGCGTTCTTAACCTCCCCTCCCGCTTCCATCGCGGTGCCTCACGATTCGGCATTTCAGTGGGCAGGCTGAGCTACACACCAAATCGAACCCGTCGGAATACGCGATGTTCCAGCTAAACTGCGGTGAACACGTTTCCAGTCACATCGCCGTTCCGACGCAGTCACAACGGCGCCGCACGTCAATTTCTTTGCAGCATGAAGGGGCAAGGCGCATGCCGATCGGCCCGCCGAGGACAAGTACCGCGTCGACTTCGCGCCGAGGCTTCCCGACGTCAGCACTAGGGCGATCAAGCCGACGAGCGTTCAGTTTCCTCTCAAGCGTCGCGACAAAGCCAGCGCATTTCGCGAGAGTCGTTGCGACTCGTGTCGCGATGACTGGCGCGCGAGGGCCACAGGTTCGTCGCTCACACGCCGCACGCCGATGTTCGCAATCGCTCTTGCCGCGCGGTGGGCCTCCACTAACTTGCCGCCCGATGTTTGCCACCGTCGAAGCTTCCAGAATCCTCGTTGTTGAGGACAGCGCCGAGGTGGTCGCATTACTCGAGCGTGTGCTGGGTGAGCACGGCTACGACGTGACTGCCGCGATGGACGGCGAATCTGGACTCGCGCGCGCGACCGATCAGACGCCCGATCTCGTCATCCTCGATCTCGGTTTGCCGGGGCGCGATGGATTGCATGTTGCCGCGGAGCTGCGCCGGCGCGGCATTACCTCGCCCGTCTTGATGCTCACCGCGCGAGGCGCTGTCGCGGACCGCGTTTCCGGTCTCGAAGCGGGCGCCGATGATTACCTCGCCAAGCCATTCGATTCCGAGGAGCTGCTGGCCCGCGTGCGCGCGTTGCTTCGGCGCTCGGCGTTGCGAACGCGCGCCGCGCAGTTGAAGGTCGGCGACGTCGTTCTCGATCCGCTGACGCGCGAAGCATCACGCGACGGGCGACCGCTCACGCTGACTCCGCGCGAGTTCATGCTGCTCGAGTATCTGATGCGCAACCCGACACGGACGCTCACGCGAGCCGCAATCGTCGCTCAGGTCTGGAAGCCGGGCCCCAACGATCCAGACGCAAGCAACATCGTCGACGTGTACATGGCATACCTGCGCAGAAAGCTCGAGGCGGACAACCGCGCGCCGATGATCTTTACCGTGCGAGGCGTGGGGTACGTCTTCCGTGCATCGTGCGAGAACGAGTGAGTCGCGATTGCATGACCCGGCGATCACTTCATCGCAATCGCGGTCGTATCGTGTGAAGTCGCGGTCGTGTCGTGTAAAGCCGCGGTCGTGTCGTGTAAAGCCGCGGTCGTGTGCCGAAGTGCGGCCGTCGCCTGCCAACTAATCAGCGTGACTGCCTGAATTGTCTCGGTCACGTCGCGTGAAGCCACGGTCGTATCGTGTGAGGCCGCCGTCGTGTCGTGTGAAGCCGCGGTCGTGTGCCGAAGTGCAGCCGTCGCCTGCCAACTAATCAGCGTGACTGCCTCAATTGTCTCGGTCGCGTCGTGTGAAGCCACGGTCGCGTCGTGTGAAGCCACGGTCGCGTCGTGTGAAGCCACGATCGTGTCATGTGAAGCCGCGGTCGTGTCGTGTGGAGCCTCGGTCGTGTCGGGTGAGGCCGCGGTCGTGTCGGGTGAGGCTGCGCTCGTGTCGTGTGGAGACCCGGTCGTGTAGCGAAATGCGGCGGTCGCCTGCCACCTAATCATGGTGACTGCCGGTATTGCGACGGGCGCATGGCACATTGCCTCGGGGCTCTCGCTTGGAGCTCGCGTCGCCTTCGGTTCTGCGCGCGTCGCCTCACGAAGTGCTACCGGCGCCCGTCGGTTTATCTCGGTCGCGTCCAGTGTTGCCGCAGGGGCCTCACGATTTGGCACGTGATCCTGCCGATGCGGCAGCGGAGCCGAAGCTTTGCCGCGGCCGCCTACGAAGTTGGATCGCTCGCCTGAAGCTGGACCGGACCGTCCGCCTTCAGAGTTGGAACGTTCGCCTGATTGCCAGAGGCGCAGCGCAGGCGAGCAGCCGCGCCGCGCTCACGGAGCTCCTCGATGAGATCATACCAGAGCGAGCGATCGACGTTGCTGCGCACGTCGACATCGTGTGTCAACGGGTGTCGGAGTGAGCGGAACGCAGTCGAGAGGTGGTCGTCGTAAGTCATCACGCTGATGCCACCGCGTTCGGCTATCTCGGCCCGTTTCGTCCCTGGAAGAGGGTTTGGCGCTGGGTACGGCTCCCGGGACGCAGTATCGCGTTTGTCGTTGTTTCATCGCTCGCCGCTTCCACGTGTGCTGGCAAAGGTCGAAGCGCCGCTCAGGAGGCCTCCGCGAACTAGGCCCGCTCCAATGTCAGCGACGAAGGTGCGCAATTCTATTCGGTGTTGACCCCCAACCGCTCGACTCCAGCACCGCTCGCTTTCGTCGGCCCGCTGGCACGCGCGGGTGATCAGCTCGCGGCTCTAGCCGATAATCACCCCGCAGGCAAGTCGCGCGACCATTCGAGAAAGTGCTCAGCGACGTAGCCGATCGGATCACGAACACGCGACCGAGGCACTCACTGCCAAGACGCAATTCATCAGGTATTCGTGAGGCTTAGGGCACCGCAAGCGGCCCAAGCGCATCCTCCTCGTTCCTTGCGTCGACTTCGATGCTCGAGTATGAGACTCTTCTCATCTAGTTTACTCTCAACCAGACGAGACGAGAATGTTGGGCGCATCCCGACCTGAACAATGTGATATCTACTTAAGTGAGAAATTCAACACACACATGGCTTCGACAAGTGGCGGCAGAACTGAAGCACTTCTTTTCACCCCATGAGCATTCAATATCATTAGAGAGCATTAATTTGTCGTTCGGTAAATTTTCCGGCTTGCCTGGTGACACCATTTGTCTTTACGTAGCGGCGCAAGGACTACGACTACAAGACGCACCGCGCCTCCGTAATCGACATGCGCAAGTTTCGGATTCTCGAATATGACTGGCGTCCGTAACTCGTGACGCAGTGCCATACAGCGATGGACACAATAGTTACGTAGGGCACCGCAGGCATGAATGACACGCAGCGCGTTCGGGCGGCAGACCCGTTCACGTTGTGGTGATGGACGCTTAAAGGCGGTCGCAATGGGTACATGCTGTGCTGATCGTTTCGACAATTGCACGAACGAACCGGGCGTTGGCTTCTAGGTATGTTGGGCGCCGCTAGGCGACGCGAGGCCACTGCAAGCTCAACTGGTGCACAGCACAGGGCGATTGGACTTGGGGTCAATGCACTCGCTTCCGTTTACGCCTCGTCAGGAGGGTCTCGAGAACTAGCCGAGGCA